>JAPPLB010000012.1 GCA_028819575.1 Bryobacterales bacterium
CGCGCCTCGCCCTGACGGCCCTCTCACGCACTTCGCCTCGCCGCGTGGTGAGAAATGCAGGCTAGCCGCACCATAGCCGCACCAAAGCAAGCAGGAAAGCAGTGACTGGGCGGCGGGCGGTCCGGGCGGGGGATTTCTGGTCGTGCGGCCCCTTCGCATGCACGACGAACCGAACGACCATAAAGGCCGTGTTTCGTGTCTCGTGATTGGTGACCCGCACGGACTGCATCTCGCCACCTGGTGAGAAAGGCAAGGCAGGATTCCCGCCGTTTGTCGAGACATCGTCCGCGTAACGGTGTCTGATACACTCCGGTCTCGCGATGAAGATTCGTAATGTCCGAGTAACCGCACTGCGGTTTGTGTATCCCGAGGACGAGGCATTCCATTTTGCGGGCGGGCGGTGCACGGGACGGCTGACCTGTCTTGTTCGCGTCGAGTGCGATACAGGCGACGTTGGTCTCGGTTCGGTTTACTCTCACCCGGACCTGGTACGGGCCATCGTCGAAGACCAACTCAGCGACTTCCTCATCGGAGAAGATCCGCTAGAGGTCGAAACACTCTGGCGGCGCATGTACGGAGTAACGCGCTGGTATGGCAGAAAAGGGGCGGCGGTATCGGCGCTGGGCGGAATCGACATGGCCCTCTGGGACCTGCGCGGCAAAGCGGAAGGCAAACCCCTGTATCAAATGCTCGGAGCGCAACGGGATTCGGTTCGCGCTTATGCAAGCGGACTGCTCTGGAAGCACGATCCCCGGGAGCTCGGTGACGAAGCCGAGCGACATCTCGCTAACGGTTTTCGTGCCATGAAGACTCGTCTCGGGCGCAACTTCGAGTACGACTCGGAAGCATTGCACATCTTCCGCAAAGTACTGTCGGGCAAAGCGCGCTTGCACGTCGATGGCAACGGGCGCTATTCACTCGAGCACGCACAGCGCATGCTCCCCGAGTTCAAAAAAACCGATATCTTCTGGCTGGAAGAACCGTTCCTGCCGGAGGATGTGGACAACTACCTGGCGCTGAAGCCCGCACTGGGCACTATTCCCCTGGCTGCCGGCGAGAACGAATTCGGGTTCCAGGGCTTTCGCGAGCTCATCGATCGCGGCATGGTGCATATCGTTCAGCCGGATTGCTGCCGCGCCGGAGGAATCAGCGAGTCACGACGAATCGGTGAACTGGCCGTCAAGGCGGGATTGCGAGTCGCACCGCACACCTGGAGCGACGCGGTGGCGCTGGTTGGCAACATGCATGTCGTGGCCTCGCTGCCGAACGCGATTTGCGTCGAAGTCGACCAGACGGGAAATCCGTTCATCGACGAACTGCTCGTCAACCGACTCGTCGTTGTCGACGGCGAGATCGCCATGCCCCAGGGACCCGGGCTCGGGATCGAGCTGGATGAGGACGTTGTCGAACGTTACGCCCTGCCGCCGGGCGAGCCGGTTCCCGAAGGCAACTATTCGGACATGGTGTTCGGGAGACGACACCACTTGCCGGCAGGACCTTACTAGCAGCCCGCCGCGCTTTTTCCTTCGCACCACGTGACTTCCACCACGGGCTGCTCGCCGCGACCCGCCGCTACCGGCGGCCTATTGCCGCGCGATGAGCCGCCCGGATGACTCGAGCAGTTCCTTCGCTTCGGGTAACAGATCGAGAGCTTTCTGGACATCCGGATCAAGCGTGTGCTTGACGTACTCGCCTTCGTGGAGGTCGTAGGCCGATACGTAAACCTCGCGCTTGAGCGTACGTTTGATATAGTCGGCGTTCTCAGAAAAGTCCGCTTCGGAGAACTCGACCTTCTCACGGTAGAGAAATTGCCGGAACTCTTCGAGAACAGCGTCCGTAGGTTCCCAATTCGGTTCGAGTTTGGGATGCTGGAGGGTGTATTCCTGCGCGAAGGTCTGCAGTGAGTACGAACGCCAGAGCGTGACCTGAAACTCGTTGAGTTTGGTTTCCGCAATCCGCACGTCGGGGGTAATCCCACCGCCGCCATAGACGCGGCGGCCCTGATCGGTCAACTTGACCTCGTCCGTCCTGGGCTCATACTTGTCGCTGCACGGATCGGAATAGTACTTCCACAGCGACACGTCATCATAGCTACGTTGAATCAAGCGGCCACTGGGAGTGTAGTATCGCGCGGTCGTAAGAGCGAGTCCGGCTGTTTTTCCCATCGGGTATACCGTTTGGACGAGGCCCTTGCCAAATGTCGGCGTCCCCACGATCAGAGCCCGGTCATGGTCCTGCAGAGCGCCTGCGACGATCTCCGACGCGGAGGCGGAATCACAATCAACCATCACCACCATGGGGAACACCTCGCCCCCATTGCCACGCTTGGCTTTGTATTTCCGCTCGGGGGAGGATCGCCCGTAGTGGGAAACAATCGTTTTACCCCGCTCCAAGAACTTATCGGAAACGTAGACGCCCTCGCTGAGCAAGCCGCCGCGATTTTTTCGAAGGTCGAGAACCAACCCTTTCAAGCCTTCCTTTCGAAAATCAGCGAGGGCCTTATCGAGTTCCTTGCCAGTGGTTTCATTGAAACGGTCGATCCGGATAAAACCGATTCCCGGCTTGATGAAGAACGATGAGGAGATGCTGGGGTAGGGGATCGCTGCGCGCGTTACCTCGAAGTTCAGCATGTCGTCGACACCCCGCCGAACGACGACGATCTTCACTTGCGTTCCCGCCGGACCGCGCAACCGATTCGCCACCTCGCCGAGGTTCACACCGTCCATCGCTTCGCCATCGACTTCAGCGATCACGTCTCCCGGCCGCAGACCCGCCTTATAGGCCGGTGTCTTCGGAAACGGGGCTACAACAATCGTATTCCCGTTGCGAGTCGCGATCTGCATCCCAACACCGGCGTACTGTCCCTTTTGCTCGTCGCGCAACTGCCGGAATGAATCCGGATCGAAGAACTGCGAGTGCGGGTCCAGCGTGTGGAGCAGATTGGGAATCGCCCCGCTGAAAATCGCCCTCTCCGAATCGATCTGGTCGGCGTAGTTCCGTTCGACGACGGCGAGCACGTCCGTAAAACGTTTGATCGAATCAGCGACCTCACCCTCGGAAGCGGCAGAAGCCACTACCACACGCGAGCCGAAGACGCCTCCCAGCAGCGAACAGCACAGAATGGCGGCCGGCAAAGTCAGCAGCAGCCTACGCTTCTCAGGATTCATACGGATTCTGCTCGACAAGAGGAGGACGAACGGGCACCCACAAGTATATCAAGCCCTGCTCCGTGTCGAATCGGCGTTGTTCCTTGTGGCGCCTCTCGATTTCGAAAAGCCGTGATTCGTGTCTCGTGTCTCGAGAAAAACCTTAAAGGCCATGTTGCGCACGCCTTTTTCCTCCGCCCGGCTCGCGCTTCGTCCTGACGACCCTCTCACGCACTTCGCCCCGATATGTGGTGTGAAATGCAGGCTAGAAACTTCGGGGGCTTCTCCCGCCTTGTCGAACTCATCGTCAACCGCTTTGTCCTGACCCTATTGGACTAACCCGACACTGCCTGTATGTCGTCACTGCTCTCGAGCTGTTTCTTCAGTTCTTCCAGATCCGTTGTCGGTTGCCGGCAAACGTAGTTGCGGCAGACGTAGGCAGTCGGCCTCGCATCGACCTGGGCGCGGGCCGCCAACAGCGGGACGCGTTCGGCTGTCTCGGCATCGGCGGGGTCAAGCCGGGCGACAATCTTGTTCGGCAGGTAAGCGCTATAGACGGCGCGCAGGAGAGCTCGTGTCCGCGGGTCGCCGGGGGCGCCGACCACAGCGATCTCCTGGAAACCATCGTGCCACGCCGCGATGCCGGTCAAGAGGCGCTCGTGCTGGAAGGGTTGGCGATCGGGACCAGCGCCGAACACCTCGATCATCTCCGCCGCCCTCTCGCGGTAGTCCTTCCGATCGAGCAGGATGGCGAGTTTCTGGAGATTCATAAGCATCACTGAATTCCCCGAGGGTATCGCGCCGTCATGGGCTGTCTTGCTGCGGACCAAGAGGTCTTCATGATCCGAGGCAGTGAAGAAAACCCCCCCGGCCTGCTTGTCCCAATAGAACTCGATCAGGATATCGGTCAACGACTCGGCTTCATCCAGCCAACGAACTTCGCCACTCCACTCGTACAGGCCCAACAGCCCTTCGACAAGAAATGCATAGTCCGTGCTGTACGCCTTGAGGCGAGCCTTGCCCTTACCGTATGCGGCGCACAGACGCCCGCCGCCGCGCATTTCATGCAGCACGAACTCGGCCGCCGCCGCCGCCGCTTCTCCGTAGCGCGCCTCTTCGAGCACGGCCGCCCCTTTGGCGAGCGCGGTGATCATCAGTCCGTTCCAGCCGGCCAGAATCTTATCGTCGAGGCCCGGCCGGACGCGCTGTTCCCTCACTGCGAGCAGCTTTGACCGGCCTGCGTCAATGACACGAGCGACCTCCTCGGTGCTCAGATTCTCGACCTTGGCGATGACTTCGATCGAGCGGCTCACGTGCAAGATATTCTTCGGGCCGTACGGAACATGCTGGTCGCCGGGATGGTTCCAATTGCCGACCGCGGTCGCCCCGTAGTGCGAAGCGATGATGCGGCCGTGCGGCTCGCCGAGAACTTCATTGATCTGCTCCAAGGTCCAGATGAAGAACTTGCCTTCGAGACCTTCGCTGTCGGCGTCTTCACTCGAGTAGAACGCGCCTTGAGGGCTACGCAGGTCGCGCAGCACGTACTCGAAGATGCCTCGCGCTTTCCGCTCGAACAGTTTCCGCAACCCAGGATGCCCGGTCGCCTGCAGCCCATCCAGATAGATCGAACTCACCAGCCCCTGGTCATAGAGCATCTTCTCGAAGTGCGGGACAAGCCATTTCGGGTCCGTCGAGTAGCGATGGATGCCGCCGCCGAGCTGATCGTAGATGCCGCCGTTCCCCATCTGCCGCAGTGTCAGCTCCACCTCGCTCAGGCAGGCGTGATGGCCCGTGTGCGCGTATTGGCGAAGCAGCAGGTCCATCGACTGGCTTGGCGGAAACTTGTTCGTTCCGCTGGCGACGCCCCCGAGTTGGTGGTCATAGGCTTGCAGGATGCGGTCCGCGGCCGTGCTCACTCGCTCACGGTTCGGGATGCCGCTTGCCTCACCGCTCGCATGCAACTGCCGCACAGCCTGAACAACTCGTTCGCTATTCCTTGCAAGTTCCTCTGACTTGTCTCTCCAGGACTGAGCGATATAGGCCACGATCGTCTTGAAGCCCGGACGACCATAGGCGTTGTTCCTGGGGAAATAGGTCCCGGCGTAAACCGGCTTGAGGTCGGGCGTCAGGAAGACACTCATCGGCCAGCCACCGTGCCCGCCGGTGTACAGCATCGTGGCGCTCATGTAGATTTCATCGAGGTCCGGGCGCTCTTCGCGGTCCACCTTGATCGATATATAGTCACGGTTGAGGATCGCCGCCACCTCCTCGTCCTCGAAACTCTCATGCTCCATGACGTGGCACCAGTGGCACGCGGCGTACCCGATGCTCAGGAAGATCAGACGGTTCTCTTCGCGCGATCTGGCGAGCGCTTCTTCTCCCCACGGATACCAGTCCACGGGGTTGTGGGCATGCTGCAGCAGATACGGGCTGGCTTCGTTGACGAGAGCGTTGGTGTGTTGCGAGGGCATGGCCTACAGCGGATCTTAGCAGTGCTTGGGGAAAGTCACGCAGGCGGCTCTACCAGTCAACGACCGAGCCGTCATCCGGATCGAACCTCGGCCGGTACTCTCTGGGCTCGCCCACCTGCGCCATCAGCTTGTCTTCGTCGACGGTGATCCCGAGGCCCGGATCAGTCAGCAGAGGCCGGTGGCCGTTGCGAACCGGCGGCATCGGCTTGGCGAGCAGATCCATGTACTCGTTGTCGCCGCGTTCCTGAATGAGAAAATTCGGAATGGATGCCGCCACCTGAAAACTCGCCGCCAGCGAACACGGCCCTTGCGGGTTGTGAGGCGCCAGAGGCGAGTAGTATGCCTCGGCCATGCCCGCTATGATCTTCAGCTCGGTGATGCCGCCGGCGTAGCAGACATCCGGTTGAAGAATAGTCGCCGCCCGCTTTTCAAGGATCTCCTTGAAACCCCATTTCGTGAAGATCCTCTCACCGGTGGCGATCGGGATGTGTGTCTTGCGCGCCAACTCCGCCATGATGTCGACGTTGAGCGCCTGGATGATCTCTTCGTAGAACCACGGGTTGTAGGGCTCGAGCGCCTTCATCAGAAGAAGCGCCGTCGGCGGCTGGACGGCGCCGTGGAAGTCCAGACCGATATCCACCTCGTCTCCGTACTTGTCACGGAGAGCCTTGAAGCGTTCAACGACCTCGTCGACGAACTTCTGGCCCTCGATGTACTTGATGGCCTGCCGTTCTTCGCCTCGCGGACCGGTCTTCATGGCAGTGACGCCGGTTTCTTCGCTGATGCGGCCGTACACTCGGACCCGGTCGCGCGTCGGACCGCCGAGAAGCTTGTAGACGGGGACACCGTAGACCTTGCCCTTGATATCCCACAGCGCCTGATCGATCCCGCTCGTGATCGCTGTCTTGATCGGACCTCCTCGGTAGAACGCTCCACGGTGAATTGCCTGCCAGTGGTGAACGACACGGCAGGGGTCCTGCCCGATGAGATAGTCGCCCACTTCCAACGCGCCGGCGGCGCAGGCCTTGGCGTCGTCCTTGAGCATTTCCCCCCATCCGACGATTCCGGCGTCTGTCGAGACCTTCACGAAGACCCACGAGTTCTTCAACACGAAGGCGTCAATCCCGGTGACCTTGATACTGTCGTTCGGACCCACCGCAGCCGCATCGGTTCGCTCGGCGGTGAACAGGGCGTCGAGACCGACCAGCGCTCCTGCGCCCGCCAGACCGCGAAGCCAGGAACGACGGTTCATGCGAAAACGTGACATCGGACATACCCTCCTGAATGCGTTACCCCCCGGCCGGGATCATCCCAGCATACGGCACATCGGCCGGCCGCCACCACTTCCCTTCCCCATGCGGCCAAGCCGGCCCGAATGGGGGAGCCGGCGCCGACCCTTCGCTTACCTGCATTTTTCACCACGTGGCGAGAAATGCAGGCTATGAAATCAAAAGCCCCCGCACTGCGGTCGTCAGCAACTCGTCGACCTTCGGATCACACCAGGCGACGCTCACTTCGTAGCCTCCTTGCGGATAGGCTTCTTTCGTGGGGATGTACCAGGGGCCGTCGTCGCCATAAGCCGCGGTCGCGACAAACCGCTCGGGTCGCATCTCTTGCGCCCGCAACTGGTACTCGACAAAACATTCCCCAGGCAGATGCAGCATGGAAATGTCGTTGACTTGCAGGCTGCTGACGACGATGGGGTCCCCGCGGGCGAACCGGCGCAGGTAAGCCAAGGTGAACGAGGGACGATTGCGCTGTACGACGCTGCGGGACGGGTCGGCAATCCGTGCGGCGATCTCGCCGGCATCGAAACGGGGATGCGGTTCCGGCAGGAACGGCGCCGTGCGCCAGTCGATCGACTCGACAGGCTCCGGCCGGAGGTCCGCTTCCGAGAGGGTGATTGCCTGGTACATGCGTTCGGTCAAGACGCGGCGCATGGGCTTCGAACCGTCGTTATACTTGCCGGCACCTACATTGCCCCCACAGCCATTGAAATAGAGGTGCAGACAGTCCGGCTCTTCGCGCTGCCGCTGCCGGCGCGCCAAGCCGCAGAAATCGGCGCTGACGCGGCCGTCGCCGTAGTAACTCATCGGATGGCAGGCATAGTAGTGGCATGCCGCAACCTTCCTGTCGTTGTCGTAGAACGCCACGGTCTTCAGCCAAGGATCGATCACTCCCTCCGGCAAGCGATGATGCTCAGGATTGCGTGAACTGCTTCCCCGCTGTGTACCGACCTTGCCGTCAGGACCCAAAATCCGACGATTGGACGCGACCTTCTCGACACGGACTTGCCCGTGGGCGACGGCGGTGACCTGCCGCGGCTGATTCAAGGCCTTTCTGACCGCGTCCTGGCTCCTCTCCACGCAGCTTTGGAAGAATGCGAGGTCGAGCGTCGGAGGCAGCTCCGGGTACTGGGCGACGATCTCCTGCGCGTCCAGGCAGGCGAAGGGCGCATTGTGCGGGTGCACGCTGTGGAGAGCGACCCGCTCGGGCGTCGTACCCGCGGCCTCGGCCAGCGCTTGACGCCAAGTGATGTGAGCGGCGTTCAGAATACCGGTCCAATCGACGACGCAGATCACGATGGGCTTATCGAGACCCAACAACACGAACCCGATCCCCTCCAGAGGATCGTCCACTCCGACAACGGGCTGAATCCATCCGCCGCACAGGGAATGGCCCAGCGGCGGCGTGACGTCGAATCGGAAAGGACACAGGTGCAGCGTATTCATCGTCGTGTTCGAGCAACGAGCGGCCAGCAGGCCCGTTCCGGCCAGTGTTGTCTGGAGGAACGTTCGGCGATCGACGGCGCTTGATGCGGTTTCTCTTGCGTGGTTGTCTCTGACTGGCTTCATGATGACGGATACTCCATCTGATCGCACATTGGGGCGCTTTTTCGGAGCTTGCAGGTGCGCGGAGGTCGTTTTAGCTTCGTTTGACGGTTCTCAGCGGTGGTACACATGTCACTTTACACGGCCGGCTTCCAGATGCTGCATCCAATTGGTTCAGGTAATCATTAGAAACTCTTCACTGACAGTCCCACCAACGAGCCTAACCTGCTTTTCTCACCACCCGACGGCCGAAGCACGCCATACGGCCGCCAGGACTTCGTTGCGTTTGCTTGCCGTGCTCAACGTACTGGTCAAGTACGCCTGCGCGCGCCAAGCGGCGCGCGCCTCGTCCTGACGGCCCTCTCACGCACTTCGCCTCGCCACGTGGTGAGAAAAGCAGGTTAGAATCGGAGGTCCTTTTCGGGTTTGCTTGCTTTCACGTTCAGGAACCTCCTGCACCGGGAATCGAACAAGGGGGATCGAAGACGATTGCTGCGAGAGAGAATCAGATGCCGATTTCAGTTGCTTTCGTGGCCGCTCGCTCCCATGGCGGACTTTCGCAAGCCGATGCAGTCGCTTCCGTTGCGAGAAGGCGCCAAGCGGACAAGATACCCTTTCCGCCTGCTGCGCTACTGGTGGGTGTACCAGGGAATCCTCGATGAGACTCACCGCCTGGGCCGGGGGCCGACCATTGTGGACGTCGGCTCCGAAATCGGATTGCTGAGGAGCCTTGCGCCGCAGGTATCCGGCGCCCACTGGATCGGACTGGACCGCAACGTCGGCAATCAGCACGTCGCGGTTGCCGGGTACGACGAACTTCACGAATGCAATCTCGAGCAGTCCATACCGCTCGCCGACGATTCGGCTGACATCATCGTCTGCTCCCATATCCTCGAGCACCTCAGGAACCCGGAAAACGCACTCGGCGAAGCCATCCGTGCTCTGAAACCCGGCGGAGTCCTGCTGGTGGGCTCTCCTGTGCTGTGGAGGCCCGTGGCGGCGTACTATCAGCGGCGGTACAACCGTGAACTGCAAACGGGCAAACGGCAGCTTGGGCAGCATGTCACCGCCTTCCATCCGAAAATGTGGAAACGGCTGGCCGCCCGGCTCGGTCTCGAAGTAGAGATTTTCGCCGGCTCGCACATCCTTCGCTGGACCGGGAGCCGTCTGGAAAACCACCAGGCCTGGGTCCGCCTCAATCAGTTTCTGGCGGCCATCTTCCCGGCTTTCGGCAACGAAGTCTGCATTCAGCTTCGCACGCCATCCGGCGATAAGACACCTTAGCCTGCAGCGCTCTGCCCGAGCGGGTCGCGGCCGGTCCCGTTTTTATTCTTCGGAGTCTTCTTCGTTACGCGAACCGGGTCGTGCCGAGCCGCGGCGCGGCGAGAGAAACGAAAGCTACCCGGCGGAGAAATCGAGATTTTCCGTAATGCGAATGCCTTCCGAGGAGAATCGTTCCAGAAAGCCGCGTGTCCGTTGCTGTGCTGCCGGTTCCTGCTCGACGCCCAGGTTGACGTTGAGCAAGTCGACCATCCAGGGCGCCTTCTGGGCGAACTTCACGTACGCATCCACCACCACTCTCGAGACCGGGAGCGTCGTGATTTTCGAGTCGTCGTGGACATCCACGTTCCGGGCCCGCTGAAGCTTCGCGTATTCTTCGGAGAGGAGCCGCGAGAACATCTCTTCGGTAAACGGATCGCCTTCGCTTGCGCCGGTTTCCGCATCCGGCGCCGTGAGCACGGCCGTCTTGTGGAGCCACTCCCAAAGGATGCTGAGCCGGATTTCGCCGGTCGCCATATCTTCCATGAGGTAGAGAACGTCGTCGTTGCCGAAGAAATCCGCAGGCTTGAGGGCGGCCGCCTGGAATCCCTGTTCGAAGGCGTTGCCGTACTGCACAGCTACGCTGATGAGGTCCCTGGCCCCTCGGATCGTCCGGGGAGCGGGTTCGAGAAGAACCAAACCGCCGGCATCCGCATCCGTGTAGGACAGAGGCGGGAACGACCGGCCGGCCTGATTCGCCTGGCCGGCCTTTTCCCAAACCGGGCGGATGATATGCACCATCTTCCAGTGGGCCACCCATTTGCCGCTGGCCCCCTCTCTCTGTTCCCGTTCGGCGCCCAGGACCGCCCTCTTCATGCTCTCGGAAACGCCCGCTTCCGATCCGACCGGGATATTGGGCTCCATGCCGCCTTGCCAGAGCGCGCATCGCCCCTTGCTGTCGGGAGTGTTGGTCGACCGCCGGACCCGGTCTTCGTAATTCCGCATGTAACCGTAGGTCATGACGACCGCATCGATGTTCGGGTGGATGAAATCCCGATCCCAGGCCATGGCATCCGCGACGCTGTTGATGTAATCCCAGCGGCCGGTATTGAATCCGACAAAGCGGTTTCCCAGGGCCGCACGAATCTCCATCAACTGGAACGAGGCCTCGAGCTGCTCGATCAGAACGTATGTCTTGACCGCTCCGCTCGACAACCCCAGGCAGGCCTCGACGCCGCTGAGAATGTCATGCCACAGCGCGGCCTCCTCCGCCGTCTGAATCTTCGGCAGGTAGAGAACGAGGCTGGCGCCCTGTTGCGCCAATGACTCGTGGTTAGCAACGATGTAGAGGACCGCGTCGACCATCGACGCGGAAAACCCGCTGCCGTCGGCGTTGCGAATGTGACGATCATCCAGATGCAGGCCGCGCGCTCGAAAGATCCTGGTGGTGAAGTCAAGTTGCCGACGCCAGTCCTCGATGATCTTCCGTCCGAAGAAGCCTTCCGCCCAGGCGTTCATTTCCGCCGCCACAGCCTCGGCCGCCTGTAGAAAGACCGGGTCCTTCGCGAATGCCAAGCGTAGGTTCCGCTGGTTGTCGAGAGACATCGTCTCGATCTGACCCAGAGCGTCCTCACCATCGAACATCCAGCCGTCAGCCCCGGATAGCAAAGCATACGCAACATTGCGAATGCTCCTCGCCAACGGCACGCGCGGTTTGGCACCGGGACCGGTCCCTTGCACCCACTGGCGCTTGAGGTCTTCGGGAATCGCGGAACCGGTGAACCGCCCGGCGCGAGCGTCGGCAACCTTGATCCCGGCCCGGGGGATTGTGGATTCAGGGTCCAGAAAACGGATCCTTTCACCCTGCCGAGCCCGCCGACGGCGGCGTTCCAATCGGGCTTGCATCAGAGCCTTGCGATCACTGTCAAGCCCGGCCAACTCGGCCAAGACCGAAAGAGCTTTCGGCGTCACCACGTCGGCGTACCGGTCCTGTACTCCCGCCCTGATCTCGAACACATCGGATATCGTCTTCATCACCCTAAGACTACGAAAAACTCCGTCCGGCTGCTCATCTGTTACATCTCCGGCCAACGTCTCGGCGCCGGGCGCAAGCCGCTGCTGAACGCCGTGCAGAGGGAACGGCTGGTATCGCTGTTGCTGGAAGGCCCTGAGGCGCACGGCTTCCCGACGCCGCTGTGGAGTTGTCCGCAGGTGGCTCGCCTTATCGGAGACGAGTTCGGGGTCGATTACCACGAAGGTCACGTCTGGAATATCCTGCGGGGGGATGTGGGCTGGAGCCCTCAACGTCCGGTCGGCAAGGCACGGGAACGCCACGAAGAGGCGATCCGCACTTGGAAGCGCAAGACTTGGCCGGGCCTAAAAAAAACCCGTACCGAAGGGCACACCATAGTCTTCATCGACGAAAGCGGATTGAGTCAGAAGCCGCACCGCTGCCGCAGTTGGGCTCCGCGCGGGAAGACGCCCATCCTACAGTTCAACTTCAACTGGCAGAAACTTTCCGTCTAAGCGGGGCTGACGCTGCGCAACTTCTACTTCCGGCTCTATCCCGGCGCAATCCGCCAAGCCGAGGTAATCGACTTTCTCAAAGCGCTCGTGCGTCACATCGAGAAACCGTTGCTGATCGTCTGGGATCAATTGACAGCCCACCTCAGCCGCTTGATGCGGGAGTTCATCGAACTCTCCGAGGGGCACATCGTGACGGAGTACTTGTCGGCTTATGCCCCGGAGTTGAATCCGGTGGAATACATCTGGTCGTACTCGAAGCAGCACGAGCTGCCGAATGTTTGTCCCAAAGACTACGGGCAGTTGAGCCGGCGCGCTCGCCAGACGCTACGCCGCATGCAACGCGAACCGCGCTTAGTCACGGCCTTCTGGAAACAGTCTTCTGTTTGCTTCGATTGACGGGGTCTTATGCGTGACTTAATAATCCAGTGATGCCAGCAACAGATGAGACAGTACACCTGAACCGACTCGGGCTTCTCGCGCACCCGGCAACGGTAGCGACGAACTCAACCACATCGGCGGCTATGTCGATCCCATCGTGACCAATCGTTTGCGGATTCTTGCGACTCAGGAAAACACTCCTGTTCAAGACTTGCTCGAGGAAGGGCTGGAACTGAACTTTTGGATGTGGCAGGCTTGACTTTGACACTTTTCATCACATCCTCCATTCCAGTCGTCAATTCTGAAAACGTTATAGTATCAATTCTAGGGGGTGTTTGATGACTGCTGCCTCGAAGCTCATCGGTCTCACTCTGAATGATAACTGGCGGGTCGTCGAACACATCAAACGCCCTCCAGCCGGCACGGGTGGAACGTTTTCTCACAGTTATTTAGCGAAGAAGGGTGATAGAATGGCGTTCGTAAAGGCCTTCGACTTTTCAAGCGCCTTCCAGCCAGGTGCGAATACCCTTGAAATTCTCAGTCTACTCACAGCTTCCTATGAACATGAACGCGATGTGCTTGAGCACTGCCGTGGGCGGCGTCTTTCTAATGTTGCAATCGCCATCGGTCATGGTTATATATCCGTTCCCGATATGGGAATCATGGAAGGTCGGGTTTATTACCTTCTATTCGAAAAAGCAGACGGAGATATCCGCTGCCAAATGGACGCTGCCTTTGCTTCGGATGATGTTTGGTGCATGTATGCACTTCGACACGTAAGTCTGGGGCTGTTGCAGATTCACCGGGAATTTATTGCGCATCAAGATCTCAAACCATCCAACGTGTTGTGTTATGGCGCGAAAGAGTTTCGAGTTTCTGATTTCGGTCGATCTTCTAGACGTAACCAGACGATTTGGCATGACGAACAAAACTTTCCAGGTGATAAAACGTATGCTCCCCCGGAATTGCTTTACGGGTATGTGGTTGCCGATTTTGTCCCGCGCTGAATTGGTACCGACCTGTATATGCTCGGTAATTTGGCTGCATTCCTTTTTACAGGCGTAAATGTCACCGAGTCCTTAATGGCACGTCTTGCCCCACAACATCACTGGACCCGATGGAACGCGACCTATCAAGGTGTATTGCCTTACCTTCAGGAAGTGTTCGGCAGATTTCTGGAAGAACTCGGACCACGTCTGCAGAACCCCTTTGTTCGGGCAAAAATATTGCCGCTAGTCCAAGAACTGTGTAATCCAGATCTCTCTCTAAGAGGACATCCCAGGGGTCTCGGACGCCCTAATCAATACTCATTGGAACGCTACGTTTCTCAATTAACAAACACAGTTCAGATGCTCGAAATCAAGACAAAAGCTGAGAGAAGAACGGTATGATCACTTCTCCTTGGACAAGCCGTCGACTATTGATTCCACGGTGGCGTAGTCTCATCATTACCATCGGTGCTAATGAACTAGCGGCGCCGTATCCAACCATAGTTTTGAGTGAGACCCCTGTGGTTTCATTTGACTTATTAGAAAAACTGGACTCATGGAGAGACAGTCCAAATGTAATGACAGCAGGTGAATTGGTTGGTTCTTCTTTGGTCGTAGCCCAAGAGAACAAAGCTGTAGAAGCTGCTCAATTCCTACTGTCCACTGAATCTTCAGCAACAGTTCCCCTGCGCAGGCTAGCTGCACTTGCATTACTAAGAGCTGGATTGGAGGAACATGTCCCAGTGGGACTGGAACTCAATCCTCAAGTCACTAAGCGCGGCTGGCGTAAGAGGACGCGGATGTACTCAACGAATGCGTTGGCATGGGTTGAGCTATCACTTCATGATCTGGTAATCGGCAAAAAAGAATCTGCGAAGCGATCCATGCTAGTCGCACTACAGCTTGCGCCCACTAATCGCCACGTGCTGCGATCAGCCTCTAGACTGTTTCTTCACCTCGGTGACGCTGAACGAGCTTATGACACAATTGCCGACTGCGAGTCTATTTCATCAGATCCATGGTTGATTGCAGCCGAACTTTCCATTGCCAATCTTGCTGAGCGCAAGCCCCAAAATTTTGCACGTGGACGTAGTATTGTTGTGAAAGGAGGACTTGCGCCACGTCAAATTACTGAGCTTGCAGGGGCTATCGGAACGCTGGAACTGGTGGCAGGTCACCGCAGGAAGGCTCGTAAGTATTTTCGCCAAAGTCTCATTGACCCGACTGGGAATGCTCTAGCTCAAGCAGAATGGGCATCACCTTTGTTTGGTTTTGAACTTGTTACCGCGCAACACCTAAATTCAACTACAGAGGTTGACGAAGCAAAGGTTCTCCATCTCCTTCACAAAGAAAAATTCTCAGAAGTTCCAGATATGTGCCGACAGTGGTCTAACGCAGAGGGCTATGCCATTCGACCTTATGAAATTGCCTCATCTGCTACTGCTCTTGTTGGAAATCACAGTCGAACAATTGAAATTGTGAGAAAGGGATTGACCATTAAACCTAACTCAGCAGCTTTGCTCAACAATTATGCATTTGCTCTTTCTCATACAGGGAAACTAAATGAAGCAGAGCATGCCCTAAGAGGTATCCAACGCGAAAATGAGCTAAATTGGCTGGTAAGCGAAGCGAATCGAGGTCTTTTGGCTATGCGACAAAAAAACCACGTTTTAGGCTTGACCCACTACAAGAGGGCAATAAATGGCTTCAGTAAGAAAAAAGATGAACGCTCCGCTAATATTGCACGCATCTATCTTGCGCGGGAGGCCGCCCTGGCGAACATTCCGGAGGCTGAAGCACTGATCAAGAATGCCCGTGCAGCAATAAGTCGTCTGAATACTAGCACACATAATCATGTTATTCAGGAGGCGGAACAAGCTTTAATATCTCCTCTCGTGCTGTAATTAGGCCCGGTAGCCTGCGGTTGCCTCTCGGAGCTTCTGCTCTGCCCCTATTGGAAGAATTGTATCTTTTGAGCCGGCGCGCTCGCCATGTGCTGCGCCGCATGCAACGCAAACCACGCTTGATTACCGCCTTCTGGAAACAGTCTTCTCTTTGCTTCGATTGACGGGGAATTATGCGAGGATCAATAATTATCGAACTGATCTCCGTGTCAAGCCATGACTACATCGAAACCTACGCACACTTCGGCTTGAGCAAGCGCCGACATGCCAATCAATGAGAGCAGATGGTTTGCACTTGCGGCCGATATCGGACCGCTACTCCTCGTCTGCGGTCAAGTACCGTTAGGGAGCGGCATGCATTGACCTTGCCCTCAAAAGCTGATCCATGGGAAGTAAGGGTTGCCCGGCGGGCACATCTAGATAAACAGTCTGTAGTCATAGGACGCTGCACCGAAGCGTTGAAGCAGGGAGCCGATTTTTGCGATTTCACCGGAAGATCCCAACGTGGACGGTAGTTTCGTATAGAGATCGAAGGTGTTCCAGTTCATCTTGGATAGACCAAGGATCTCAGCAGAAAGCTTCTGAAGAGGCGTCGACCCAGCATGGCGTCTAATCATAAGGGGCGCCGGGATACGCCTCTTTCCCTGAAAATACTTGCGGTGGGGATTGAGCGCCGTCGTCGCACCGTGGACCCAGAGCAGCGCGCTGTAAGCATCGAGCTTCATCACCGTGCCGCGCCGGACCGGGAAGTTATCCTCATCGGACGTACCATCAGGTTTCTGAACCGAGGCGACGTAACGTAGTGCGTGGTCGATCTGGATTTCAAGCATGTCGATGCACCCGATACCGTTCAGGCCGTCGCGGAATCCCTCACGTTCTTCTTTGGTGAAGTGCGTGCGTTTGTGAATTACGACCCGATCGGGAAGTGTCGTACGGGCATCGAAAAAGAGCTGACGGATAGTTTCACCAACGCGACGCGCATCATCCGCGGACATGAAGGGATTGCCACGGCGGATGATCGGGTCCTCGATCTTACTGAGTCGATACTGCAAGCCTTCGCCCCGAGCACTGTAGATATGACTGCATCCCAGAACAACGTGGTCGCCTCGCTGAGCATTGTGATCTATGCTGAATCCGAGACCGACAAAAGCTGCGTCATCGGCAAGGTTGTCGAGAACCCACGGTGTGCGCATACCCTTGACGTACAGAGCCAGAGATAGCCACCACCAGATACGGCACTGATAGCTGTCCGAAAGCGTATTCTGATTCAGGAACTGCGTGGCAATGCCGCGCTGGACGCAGTAGGCTTTTACGAAATTATGGAGGTCGAAGCTTTCGGATTCAGTGCTGTAGCTGCGGAAGGACTGCCAACGATCGGGAATGTAGATCAGCACGACATCGGGCGCATGCGAAGCCTGCAGCGACTCAATGCTCCGGTTAATGAGGCGTGCCGCGTCGATTGCTCCCTGAACCGGATTGTGCCTGGAAGGTTCGGGACAAGTAATCCATCCGACTGAACCCGGCGCAGGCAATTCGGCCGGCAGCCCATAGGCCATCTGGAATCCAGGGTAATCGAGCAGGTAATCCCGCTCCGTCGAGCTGGGGGTGAATACTCGATGAATGGATTGAAGATAGGAATGAAGCGTTTGAGCTTCAGTTTCTGGACAGACAACGCCGATCCGTAGAGATGATGAAAGGCCGCGGGAGGTCAGCGGATAATCATAAGGCCGGTGATTCAGGATTCCGCGGATGGGGTGCGTATCCTTGACTGGAGCAGTCCCGGCCTTGTTCGAAAACAACAGTGACGGTTCGGCAAGCTGCACGCCACGGTGCTTGATGAGCGACTGCATCCGTTGCGGCACATGCACGCCACGGTTGCCCGACGGTAACTCGATTGCAGCGAAAATCGGTGCTCGGCGCACCCGGAACTTAAACGTGGAGCCGGAATTGTGGGGAAACGAAAACACGGCCGTTTGTCCATTGGGAAACAGTATCTTGCGCCATTTATTGACAGCTTTGTTGAAGGGTTTGTTGTGCTGGTAGCCGAGAATCTTAAGCTTGATCGGGTTGACGACTTCAGGCGGCGGTTCGACCCCGGTCTGGTCGAACACTCTCAGGGATGGCTTAAGGACAAGATGCTGGACCCCGCCTATGTTCCGCAAGGAAATCCCGGCCGCCTCGTGCACAGAATAGTTGGTGCTGCCGTGGCGGACCCTGCGAAAGTCTCGGGATCGCCAGAGTAACTTGGTGCCGTCGGTTTCCACACCGGCACTGTCGGCCATTGACCGGACGAGGGCTTGGCGCATAAGGGAGACAACAGCACCGTCTTCATGGCGTAGGTCTTCTGGGGTGACGGGTGAGCGCTCAATCGAGCCCTTTAAGTTGTCAGTGAAGGCATCGCGAATATCTTCGATGGTCCCGAGCGCCAGTATTTTTCTCAAAGGCACTGCAACAAGCGGTCGCTCGCCTGCCGTCTCGCGCAGAGAGGCCCAGACTCGCTCTGTCGGCCAGAACTTCAGGTCGAACTGTAACACCTCCGTTGGACATTCAATTTCAAAGGCGTTGCTTTTGATGAGCGTGGCATCGGTGAACTGAGGGATCTGAAAAGACTTGCGGTGGAGCAGGTCTTCCGACGCCAGTGCCGCAATACATTGCCTGGCGGCCTCACGCTTTTCACCATGAATACAATGCAGTGCAAGGCGCGTCATCAGATCGTCGAACCCGAGTGTCGGCACATAGTAGGCTTGGCGCCCATGATCCCGCGCGTGGCGGATCAGAGAAATCACATGGTCGGGGTGGTCGCCGTCACTGAACCCGCACCAGAAAAGGCTGCCAGCCCCAGGTGTGGCATAGGCCGCATGTAGGGCATCCATGACGGACCGGTCGCGCCCACTGTAGCCGACAACGATTAGCGGCGTTGTCCGTGTCTCTTCGATCAGAGCCTTACGGAGCCCTGTCTCCTGAGTCTGAAGCTCTTCAGGCGTGTTCTTCAGCGCGTCGTAACGATAATCTCCATGCAAGGAGACGCAGAGAAGCTCACCCTGAGATAGCTGACGCGTGAGGCGACGCTGGCTATCGATACCGACCTCAACCGGAGTCAGGCTAAAGGTCGCGGCGGCACGGGCGACAAGACTGTCGAAATTGGTCGACCAGACAGAGCGAATAAGATTGGCCTCCGCGAGGTGGCAGAGAAGCTGATAGCCGACATGCGGGCGTGCTTTGCGAACCTTGTTCTGAAAATAGCCGCGCCGGTCTTCTGCGATAGGGAAACACTGCTCAATGAAAAAGCCGTACTCGTCATGTGCGCCATCTGGCGGAAAGCGGCCCTGCCCGTCGAGCCACTGTTGAATCCTGCGGCGAATGCCGGGCAGGGAAAGCTCAGCAAACTGATCCTCGAGGCCGGGGTTGTTGGTGAGAAAAATGCTGCGCTTCCACTCCCAAATGCACGTTTGTGCCGACGGGATACCCGAACTGATCGAGGCACCGGCCCCAACAAAGACAGATAGCGGTCCGGTCCGCCTGATACCGATTGATCTGACGAAGGCATCGAGCGACAGGTCAAAGACGTCCTCGCTACCTTGTTGCGGAGGCTGACTGGCTGCCTGGGTCATGGCGGGCCCACCTTTGAAACGAAGCAAACGCTGGAGGCCACACGCAATTCTGTCTCGGCGGCCCCCTTTTCATGAAACCACACGATCTTCCTGACGGCACGGCGCACCGCTCAAAGCGGCTGAGAACCGATACTCGGGGCCCACTATTAACCAAAATCAGGTGACTGAAGGTCTTACTGAAATTTCCTGCACAATCCTTAGTGGATCGAACCAGCTCTAGTGCTGCCGAGTACTTGCAGCAGCAGGCCAGGCTATTGAGTTAAGTGGGGAATGATCGCGCACAGCGAGAAGATCCGGCAGCAGATCAGGGAGTAGGCACGACGCAAACCGAAATGTGAATATGGCCCGAGCCGGTACAGAGTTTATACCTAAAGTCACCTCGATGTGCCCCCCGCATTGGCACCTTCAAGTGTCCACACATGTGGCAGGCCTGCTCGCTGTAGGTCCTTTGGCGGGCAAGTCACGAGGCACCTCGCCGGCTACCATGTATAACGACTAGCCTGAGGATTCTGCATCTGCGAATTGTCACAGTGCTGCCATCACCATCGACGACAATATGCCACAGTCTCTTTCGCTGCGGCCGACGGCTGCACTCGATTTAAGGACATCGATCTGGTGCTCAAACGCAAGCAGGGAGAAGAGCGATGAACAAGAAGAACATCGGCAGTTCGTTCGACAGTTGGCTGCGTGAAGAGGGCATCCAGGAAGAAGTGACCGCCGGCGCGATCAAGCGCGTGCTGGCCCGGCAGGTGCAGGCCGCGATGGCAGAAGGCGACTTGTCAAAGGCCGAGATGGCGCGGCGGATGCAAACCAGCCGCTCTCAACTGGACCGTTTGCTGGACCCCGAAAACGAATCCGTCACTTTGTCAACGCTCCAGAAGGCGGCTGCCGCCATCGGCCGCGAGGTGCGTCTCGAACTGGTCTGACCTGCATATCTCAGTAGCTGACGGCCGAAGCACGCGATAAGACCACCTTGACAGACCCGTTCGGGGCATCACAACGTCTTGCCTTCGAACCGGTTGCCTTCGAACCGGCGGCTTGATTATGTTGTGTTGTCTTTGCCCAAGAAATTAGCGATGGCACCGCGCTCCATCCAGTGATTGCGCATGACACTTCAAGAAGCCATTTCAAAATTCGGTCTTGAAGCGAAATCAAAGCTTTCAAACCCTGCCGCGAGCGGCGCGCCCGAGGATCAACTGCGTGCGCCGCTGGATGGTCTTGTCGCGAATCTCGTCGAACTCACTGGGCAGTGGCCCGGTACGGTCGTCGCGGTGGGCGAATCGTCTCTCGCTGATCTCAAAACGCGACCGGACTACGCCGTTACGCGCAGAAACGCCCTGATCGGTTTCATCGAGGTCAAGGCACCGGGTAAGGGGGCTGACCCACGCCGCTTCAGCGACCGGCACGACAAGGAACAGTGGGCTAAGCTTCAGACCCTCCCGAACCTGATCTACACGGATGGCAACGGGTTCAGCCTGTGGCGCAATGGGGAACTCCAGGGGGAAATCGTTCAGTTGCTGGGCAACGTTGAGACCGCTGGAAAAAAGCTGGCGGCCCCGGATAGCCTTGTTTCTCTGTTCGCCGACTTCCTTCTATGGGAACCGCAGCCGCCCCGTTCAGCAGCACAACTCGCAGAGTCCACAGCCCGCCTCTGCCGCCTGCTCCGTGAAGAGGTTACCGAGCAATTGAAGCGGGGCTCAGCTTCGCTAACGAACCTCGCGACGGACTGGCGGAAACTGTTGTTTCCGAGCGCAACGGACGAAGCCTTCGCGGATGGCTACGCGCAGGCGGTCACCTTCGGTCTTCTGATGGCGCGAGCGCGCGACATCACTCTTGCCGATGGTCTTGACCGGGTTGCCCGCGAACTGCGCCAGACCAACACCTTGGTCGGCGCCGCGCTTCGCCTCCTCACAGACGACGCCGACAACGAGGCGACACTGAAAACGTCGCTCGCAACGCTCACGCGCGTGCTTGACGCCGTTCATTGGCCCACGGTCAGCAAAGGCGAGCCGGAAGCTTGGCTGTACTTCTACGAGGAATTCCTGAGCGTCTACGACAACAACCTGCGCAAGAAAACGGGCTCCTACTACACCCCGCCTGAGGTGGTTCACGCCATGGTTCGGCTGGTCGATGAAGCTCTGCGATCCGACCAGAGGTTCGGTCTATCGGAAGGGTTGGCCTCCTCGGACGTGACAATCGCCGATCCGGCAACCGGAACCGGTACTTTCCTGCTCGGCGTCTTCCACCGGATCGCAGAGACGACGGAAGCCGATCAGGGACCTGGGGCCGTTCCCGGAGTGGTTGAAGCGGCCATATCCCGCCTGATCGGATTCGAGATTCAGTTCGGCCCCTTCGCTGTGGCGCAGTTGCGCATCCTCGCAGAGTTGCAATCGCTCCTCGACAAACCGAACACGACGCCCGCGACGCGGCTTTTTGTGACGGATACGCTCGGCAATCCCTATGTCGAGGAGGAATACCTTCCACAGATCCTCTTGCCCCTTGGCGAGTCCCGCAGACGCGCTAACGAAATCAAGCGTCAGGAGAAGATCACCGTCGTCATCGGCAACCCACCCTACAAGGAGAAGGCGAAGGGCCTGGGCGGTTGGATCGAGAACGGCTCAATGGGTAATGGTGTTCATGCACCGCTCAACCAATGGATGCCACCCGCGGGCTGGAACGTCAGCGCCCATGCAAAGCATCTGCGCAACCTCTATGTCTATTTCTGGAGATGGGCAACGTGGAAGGTCTTCGGGGACGGCGAACCGTCTCGGATTGAAGGCCGCACAACGGACCGGAAGGGAATCGTTGCCTTCATCACCGTTGCGGGCTTCCTGAACGGACCCGGTTTCCAGAAGATGCGCGCCGAACTGCGCCAAGAAGCAGACGAGATTTGGGTTATCGACTGTTCACCGGAAGGGCATCAGCCGGACGTGCCGACGCGAATTTTCCAAGACGTACAACAACCTGTTTGCATCGTCATGGCGCTTCGAAGCACGGATGCGGGTTCTTCCACGCCGGCGCGGGTCCGATACCGTGTTCTGCCGCAGGGACATCGAAACGACAAGTTTGCATCGCTTGGCGAGATTGCGCTCGACGACAATGGTTGGACCGAGTGCCCCTCGGACCTCCGCGCCTCTTTCTTCCCCAAGTCCACTGGGGCATGGGCTGAATTTGCCGCCCTGGAGGACCTGTTTATCTACGATGGCTCCGGCGTCATGCCCGGACGAACCTGGGTCATTGCTCCCGATCGCGCCTCGCTTGAGCGGCGGTGGAAGGCGCTGCAATCCGAAGTCGATACCGAGAAAAAGGAGGGACTGTTCCATCCACATCTTCAGGGTGACAAGCACGTCCACAAATCGCTTCGGCGGGGACTCTATGGCCATGAATTTCGACCCGGTCCTGTTGCTTCGGACACGGGAGCCGTAATTCGACCTGTCCAATACGGCCACCGGTCCTTCGATCGGCAGTGGATCATCCCTGACGGACGGATCATCAATCGACCTAATCCGACCCTATGGGAGAACTACTCGAACCATCAGGTCCACATGACGGCGCTGCAAGCACATGCGCTGACGAAGGGACCGGCGATCACCTTCTCTGCTGCAATACCAGATTTACACCACTACAACGGACGTGGAGGCCGAATATTTCCTCTCTGGGCTGACCGCCAACAACGGACGCCAAATCTCAAGGCAGGATTGCTCCGCGAGGTGGCCCAAGCTCTGGGAGTCACCGTCAGCGCACCCGACCTGATGGCGTATTTCGCGGCGGTCGCCGCGCATCCTGCATACACGGCTCGTTTCCGATCCGACTTAGTCCAACCGGGACTGCGTTTCCCCTTGACCACCGACGCCTCCCTGTTCGCCGAAGCCATTGAGATCGGGCGAGAGATCATCTGGCTTCACTGCTTCGGCGAGCGTTTTGCCGACCCTGGCGCGGGACGGCCCCATGGCGCGCCACGAATGCGGGAGTATGAGCGCCCCATCATCCCCACGGCCGGCGCCATTCCGACGAATCCGGATCGTTTTCCCGACCGGATCGAATACGATGCCGCCGCCCGCCGGCTCAAGATCGGCAGCGGCTTCATCGACAACGTACAACCTGCCGTATGGGAGTACGAAGTCTCGGGCAAGCAGGTGCTGGTCCAGTGGTTCAGTTACCGCCGTCTCGACCGTTCCCGGCCGATCATCGGCGACCGGCGCCGGCCGTCTGCGCTCGAAAAGATCCAGCCCGCCGGCTGGCTCGCCGAATACACCACGGAACTGATGAACGTTCTCCACGTCCTTGGCCGCATGGTCGCACTCGAACCGCGCCAAGCCGATCTGCTGAAACGTATCTGCGACGGCCCCCTGCTGAGCGATGACGACCTGCGCACGGTCGGAGCGTTCGATCAGACCAGTTCCGGACGCCGCAGAGGCACCGACGAACGACAGGGTTTGCTCGAAGAGGTGGAAGGGTAAACGCGGCGCACGGATCGTTGGCACGCAACGCCATCGCCACGGCCCACTCCATCACCGTGCTAACGAATCGCTTGTTGCAGAGCCCTGGCGCTACGGCCCGGGCAGGTGTATTCGAAAACTCGCGGGGGCTCGGAATCAAAGTGTTCCGACAGGCCGCACGTTTGCGCCATTGCGGCCTGTGGCGGCGTCGCCGAGGTCTTCGCGGGCGCGCTCGGCGAGAGCCTGCAGGCGCTCGACAACACCGGGGTAGCCGGCGGCGACGTCGTTCCGTTCGCCGATGTCGTTGCCGAGATGGAAGAGCAACGGCTCGCGGTTCCCGGCGGAGTCTTTCCACTCCGGGCGGTAGACATGCAGTTTCCATGGGCCACTGCGGACGGCTTGCAGGCGCTCGTCCCGGTAGTAGTAGAAGGCTTCGTGGGGCGTCTTGGCGCCGTCCTGGCCTGACATCAGCGGCCAGATGTCCTTGCCGTCGAGGATCCGGTCCCGCGGCGGCCGGGCGCCGGCGAGCCTGGCGACGGTGGGCAGGATGTCCATCGCGGTAGCCAGCTCATCCTGCACCAAGCCCTCCGGGATCTTGCCGGGCCAGCGCATGATGCCGGGGACGCGCATGCCGCCTTCCCAGGTCGTGTTCTTTCCCGCGCGCAGCGGGCCGTTCGAGCCCGGCCGATAGCCTCTGCGCTGCCAGGGACGCAACGACGCGCCATTGTCCGAGCTGAAGATGACGAGAGTGCGGCGGTCGATGCCAAGCTCCTCGAGCGCTTTGAAAATTTCGCCCGCTGACCAGTCGATTTCTTCGATCGCGTCGCCGTAGATGCCGAGCTCCGACCGGCCGGCGAAACGAGCCGAGGCCGCCAGAGGCCAGTGCGGCATGCTGTGAGCCAGATAGAGGAAGAAGGGGCGGTCTTTGTTGCCGCGAATGAACCGCAGAGCTTCTTCGGTGTAGCGACGCGTGAGCAGGTTTTGATCCGGCTGCTGCTCAATGAGCCGCTCATCCCGCAAAATGGGCGTCGGCGGCGACATGAAATTTTCGCGGGAATACCAATGGTTGCCCATGTCGTTGCTGTAGGGAATGCCGAAGTAGGAATCGAAGCCCTGCCGCGTCGGCAGGAACTTCCTGTGGTGTCCGAGATGCCACTTGCCTACGATGGCGGTAGCGTAGCCCTGCTCCTTGAGCAGTTCGGCGAGGGTAATTTCGTCCGGATGCAAACCCGTGTTCGAGTACGGAAACAGGACACGGCGCCCGAGACCCACCCGCACGGGATGGCTTCCCGTGAGCAGCGCCGCCCGCGACGGAGTGCAGACCGGCGCGGCGACATAGAAACTCGTAAATCGCGCTCCTTGACGGGCCATGCGGTCGAGGTGAGGCGTGCGGAACTTCGCCGCCCCGTAGACACCGACATCGCCATAGCCTTGATCGTCGGTAAAGATGATGATGACGTTGGGCGGCTCCGCAGCGCTCGCCGTCAGTACGAACCCAAGAAGGACTGCCATTCGTATGAGCATGATTCTTTCTCAAGACGATACCATTGAAAACCAACGCTGATTCGGGGACATTAGCCTGCATTTCTCACCACCCGACGGCCGCAGCACGCGAAAAAAAGGCCGTGATTCGTGTTTCGTGTCTCGTGATTCGTGAAAACCATGGGAGGGAGCTTGGTTTGCTCCAGAAGACATGTCTGACAGCCAGTGAACCCTGACCTGAAACATCCCCCTGATCAAGCGGTCCCCCTGGGAGCGCGCGGGTGCCCTCTGGGCGCCTGCCCGCCTCTCCGCATGACACGCAGGCAGACGGATGAAAAGCGAACCCGAAACATCGTCCGAATCAAGCAGCCATGACACCGAACCGGATGTTTCTTGCTCGAATGATCCGCACCGCGCAGCGGGGCGGGGGCAGGACTAGCCTGCATTTCTCACTACCCGACGGCCGCAGCACGCGATACGAGCACCAGGACTTCGTTGCGCTTGCTTGCCGTGCTCGACGTACGGTAAAGTACGCCTGCGCGCGCCAAGCGGCTCGCGCCTCGTCCTGACGGCCCTCTCACGCACTTCGCCTCGCCATATGGTGAAAAATGCAGGCTATCACCACGTGAAACTCTCAGGTAAAACAGCAGTCATCACCGGAGGCGCGCGGGGCATCGGAAAAGCGTCCGCGTTGGCGCTGGCGAAAGAAGGCGCGGACATCGCCTTTGCGGACCTGTTGGAGCGCGAGGCCACCGAGACCGTTTCGGAGATCGAAGCGCTCGGCCGCCGCGCCGTCTTCACCCGCGCGGACGTCGGCAAGCGGGCTGATTGCGAACGCCTGTTCGCCGATGCCATCGGCACGCTCGGCCGAGTCGACATCCTGTTGAACAACGCCGCGTCCTCGGTCCGCAAGCTGCTGATCGACCTGGAAGTCGAGGACGTCGAGAAGACCTGGGGGCCGACGCTCTGGTCGGTCTTTCACTGTTCGCAGTTGGCGGCCCGGCAGATGATTGCTCAGGGCGACGGCGGCAGCATCATTTCGATCAGCTCCGTGCAGGGCGTCAGGCCGTACGCGTTGTCGACGGCCTACAACGGCGCCAAAGCGGCAGTGATTCACATGTCGCGAACATGGGCCGTGGAGCTGGCGCAGCACGGCATCCGCGTCAACACCATCGAGCCCGGATGGATCGATACGCCAGGCGAGCGGAAGCACGCCGACGAAGACGAGATCCGAACCCTGGGCGCGAAACTCCCATTCAAGAGACTGGGGAAGCCGGAGGAGATTGCCGGCCTGGTCGTCTTTCTCGCGTCGGACGAAGACGCCGGCTACGTCACGGGAAGCTCACTGCGCATGGATGGAGGCTTCATCCTGCCACGCATGACTAAGCTCGAATACTGAACTGCCGCAGGCTCGTAAGGCGGTCTTATCGGGTGCTTCGGCTGTCAGGCGGAGAGAAGCAGGCTATGGCAGCCTTTCTGCATCGAAAGCGCCGGCGGCTTCGCCCTCGGTAAGCCGTTCCAGGAAGCGGAAGTCGCACCCTTCGTGCGCCTGGGTGACTTCGCGAAGAAAGAGCCGGCCGTAACCGCGGCGATAAGGAGCCGGGGGCGGTTCGTAGGCGGCGAGGCGTCCGAGAATCTCGTTGTCCTCGACCAGGAGCTGAATGCGCCGAGCCGGGACGTCGAGCTCGATCACGTCGCCCGTCCGGACGGCGGCGAGCGGGCCGCCCACCGCGGCTTCCGGCGAAACATGCAGAACGTCCGTCCCGAAGCTCGTACCGCTCATGCGGGCATCGCTGATGCGAACGATGTCGTCAATCCCCTGCCTGAGCAGCTTGGCGGGAATCGGCAGATGCCCCCACTCGGGGAAGCCCGGCCCGCCGGTGGGGCCGGCATGCTTCAGCACGAGGACGGAGTTTTCGTCGATCTCCAGGCCGTCGTCGTCGATGCGCGCTCGCAACTCTTCGTAGCGATCGAAGACGACAGCTTTACCGCGGTGTTGGAGCAGGTGCGGCGAGGCAGCCGTCTGCTTGATGACCGCGCCGTCGGGAGCAAGATTGCCGTAAAGAATCGCGGTGCCCCCCTCATCGTTGAGAGGCCGGTCGAGGGGACGGATCACGTCGGTGTTCGAACACGCCGCATCCGCTACGTTTTCGGCGATGGTCCGGCCGTTTGCCGTCAATGACGAGCCGTCCAGCAAAGGCAGGATCTCTTTCATGACGACGGGCAGGCCGCCGGCGTAGTAGAAGTCCTCCATGAGATAGCGGCCGGACGGCTTGATGTTGGCCAGGAAGGGCGTCTCGCGGGAAAGGCGGTCGAAGTCACTCAGGCGCAGGTCCACCCCGGCGCGGCCGGCGATGGCGAGCAGGTGGACGACGGCATTGGTCGAGCCGCCGATCGCCATGTCGGTCCGAACCGCGTTCTCGAATGCGGCGCGGGTGAGAATCTTCGAGGGCCGCAGGTCTTCCCAAACCATGTCCACAATGCGCCGGCCAGCGTCTTCGGCGAGTTGGAAGCGGCGCGCATCGGCAGCGGGAATCGCGGCGGCCCCGGGCAGCGTGATCCCCAGGGATTCGGCCATCGACGCCATGGTCGAAGCCGTGCCCATGACCATGCAGTGACCATTGCTTCGCGCGATGCAGCCTTCGACTTCGGCGAGCTGTTCGTCGGTCAGCCGCCCGGCCCGGTACTCCTGAAAGAGAAGCCGGCCGTCAGTGCCCGAACCGATCTCCTTCCGCCCCCAATGACCGCTGAGCTGCGGTCCCCCGGTAACCATGACGGTGGGCAGGTCGGCGCTGGCGGCGCCCATCAGTTGGGCGGGCGTGGTCTTGTCGCAACCGCTGAGCAACACGACGCCGTCGATGGGGTTGGCGGTGATGCATTCCTCGACATCCATCGCCATGAGATTGCGGAAGAGCATCGTCGTGGGCTTCATGAAGAGTTCGCCAAGCGAGATGGTCGGGAACTCGAGAGGCACCCCGCCGGCCGCCCAGACACCGCGCTTGACCGCTTCGGCGACACGCCTGAGATGCACGTTGCAGTGCGTGAGCTCGCTCCAGGAGTTGCAGATGCCAATGACCGGCTTGCCCTCGAACCCGGCCGGCCCCAAGCCCTCGGAACGAAGGGCGGCGCGGCGAACGAGGGCTTCATATTCCGGCCCGCCGAACCAGCGGGCGCTGCGAAGTTTTTGGGGATCGCGCATGCCGCATACGATAACAAGCCGTGATTCGTGTTTCGTGTCTCGTGATTCGTGAAAACCATGGGCGGAGGACTGGTTCGCTCCAGAAGAAATGTCTGACGGCCTGTGAACACTGACCTGAAACATCCCCTATGCAAGCAGCGTTGACACTAACCCGAAGGGTTCCTCTTGCACTCTTGTAGGTCCACCCCCGGGCGGAGCAAGCCCCTGGGAGCGCGCGGGTGCCCTCTGGGCGCCTGCTCGCCTCTCCGCATGACCCGCAGGCAGACGGATGAAAAGCGAATCCGAAATATCGTCCGAATCAAGCAGCCATGACACCGAACCGGATGTTTCTTGCTCGAATGATCCGCGCCGCGCAGCGGGGCGGGGGTGGGACTAGCCTGCATTTCTCACCACCCGACGGTCGAAGCACACGAAAAAAGGCCGTGATTCGTGTCTCGTGAAAAGCATTTAAAGGCCATGTTGCGCTCGCCAAGCGTCTCACGCCTCGTCCTGGCGGCCCTCTCACACACTTCGCCTCGCCACGTGGTGAGAAATACAGGATGGCGGCGGAGAGGTGATGGTTGGCTGGGGAGGCGACGCGACACCGATCAATAAGCCGAGTGCTGGTCAGGGCCTCTTCTGAAGTCCGCCAGCATTCGAGATTCGGGGCTCTCGGTTTCAGGTGGACTTGCCGCGGGGGCGCCGGGGCAGCCAACGACCGACCTGCGAGACGTACGTTGCATAGTCGCCGCCGAACTCCCGCGCAAGACGCGGCTCCTCGTAGAGTCGTATGAACAGGGAGAAAATCACGAACAGCAGCGCCGCGTAGGCCACAAGGATGACAGCTCCGAAGAAGACCGCCCACCCGACGACCACCGTCAGCACGGCTACGTACATCGGGTTTCGCGTGTAGCGATAGAAACCCCGGGTCACGAGCCGCTTCGGGGCGTCGATCGGCGCGGGCGTTCCGCTCCCAAAGACGGCAAAGTCCCACGCCGAGCGCAGATAGACGACGGTGCCGAACGCGAAGAGGAACAGGGCCAACCCCAGCGCCGCTCCACCGACGGCCGTTCGACCTGCCGCAATCAAGATCGGAAGCAATACCGCAAACGTGCCGGGCATCACCACCGTGAACAGCGCGGTCTTCAGGAAGAGCTTCACGTTTCGTTATCTTACACGTTCAAGAATCGGGTATCTCCGAATCATCTGTGGAGCTAGCCTGCCGCGATGACCACGGCCGAACAGCCCGGCATCAGGCACGATCTGCAGGCGCCGATGAGCAACAGGTTTCCGCCGGGCTGGCGGCACCTGGGCGCGTGCGGAACCTGTGCAATGAGCCGGCTGAACAGGAGCGGCAGGACACGAGCGTCCGCCGAGCACTGTGCATAACAGACCCGGGCACAACCGTATTTCCGAAACAAACCGCTCAGCGGTTATATGGCGATTCGCTGATCCAGTGGAAGCCGCGGTTGATCAGCCGGAACTCGCTTTCGTCGACACGGCGCATCGTGACGCTGAGAGCACGGCCGTAATGGCTCCCATCCAGACGCAGTGTTTCCGGCTCGGGCGTACTGTAGGCAAATTCACTATCCAAGAACAGCTTCCCGGCAGCAGGGTCCAAGATCAGATCGTAGCCATTGCGCTTGCCGTTCACGCGTTCCAGGAATGCAAACTGTTCGGAACGGCCGATGATCAATCTCCGCCAGCGAACGTTGTCCGGAACCTCAGACGGGCGGGCCTCGCCTTCCAGGGCATATTCCTCTACCTGCCAGATTCCATACAGCGGAGACTTCGGCGCCATCGCTTGCAGTCTCGAATGGGATTGGTAGAGAGTCGAAACCGTAACCCCGGCCAGCAGCAGCAGCTTCAACACGAAGGCAGCGCGTAGAAAAGCAGGCCGCCGCAACACGGTCTCCGCCGAAGCGGGGTCCGCAGTGCGGTTCAAAACGAACAGGTTGAGCAGCCTCCTCGCGTCCGGGGCAGCCAGAAAGATCGCCAGCGCAAGGAGGTGCAAGGACAACAATTTCACCGGCACGTCGTAGCAAAAATTGAGGGCCACGACCTGGCTCATGACCCCGATCGAGACAAGCGCTCCGAGCGTGGTCGTGCGGGGAAAAAAGAGCAGCATCCCCGCGAGCATTTCCGCGGCACCGCTGAATATGGTGTATGGGGCGGACGCACCCATGAAGGACCATAACAGTCCCATGGGAGAGGCGTCGCCGAACGGCTGCACCAGCCGGTGAAGCGCCAACGGAGGAAACTGCGATGGGATCACCTTTGCCGCTCCATAGCCGATCAGCGCTATACCGAGCGACAGGCGAACCAGCACACGGAGTCCCAGGTACATGCGGTGATCGTGGGAGCGTTTGTAGTCGGCGAGCGACCAAACGAGCGCGGCGGCCAGCGCCGTCAGGACGAAGCAGAGAACCTGGACGTAGTGGAAGGTCGTGTCACCGCTGCCGTTGAGTCGATACGTGGCATTGACACCGAGAAGTTCGCCCGTCCAGGGGACGAGCCGGTTCCAGAGCCAATCAGGCGGTAGCTGAATGCAATACAGCACCAGATAGGCGAACAACCACCGAAAGGCGATCTTCTTGAGGTGAGGCCATTGCATGGGGCTTCACTGTATCGCAGAGGCCGAATCCGGCAGGATTAGACTGCATTTCTCACCACTCGACGGTCGAAGCACACGATAAAAGCCGTGATTCGTGTTTCGTGTCTCGTGATTCGTGAAAACCACGGGGGGGAGGACTGGTTCGCTCCAGAAGAAATGTCTGACGGCCTGTGTACCCTGAAGGCCGTGTTTCGTGACCCGAGGGGTGAAGGAGGCGATTTGGCAAGTACGCCTGCGCGCGCCAAGCGGCTCGCGCCTTTTTCCTCCGCCCGGCTTGCGCCTAGTCCTGACGGCCCTCTCACGCACTTCGCCTCGCCGCGTGGTGAGAAACCCAGGCTTGCTGGACGAGTTTTTCCTGCGTCCGCGTGTGGATCATTACGGCAGTTTTTAGTTTTTGGTTTTTAGTTTTCCTCCGCCCGTGTGCGGATCATACAAGTAGGAAACATCCGGATTAGATGTCAATGCCTCTTGATCCGGGCGGATGTTTCATGCCGGTAGACCCGGCAGCACCGAAATGCTAGTCTCATCACCGCTATGAGAACTATCAAGGGCTGCATCGGGAACCCAGTCATGCGAGCCGGCTTCGCGCTGCTCTGCGCGTCGCTGCTTGCGCCCCTTGCCTCTCCTCAGGCACAGAGTAGGGAGCAACTCAAGAACCAAGCGATGGAAGGCGTCGAGGCCCGCAGAAAGCTGGTTCAGGAGATCACCGACTCATTGTTCAGTTTCTCGGAGCTGGGCTACCACGAATTCGAATCGGCGAAATACGTCACGGACCTGCTCGAGAAAGACGGCTTCCGCGTCAAGCTCGGCGTGGCGGGCATGCCGACGGCGTTCGTCGCGGAATGGGGTTCCGGCAAACCGGTTATCGGGTTCATGGCGGATATCGACGGGCTGCCGGAAACGTCGCAAACTCCGGGCGTGGCCTATCACAAGCCCTTGATCGAGGGCGGTCCCGGCCATGGCGAAGGACACAACGCCGGACAGGCCGTGAACGTGACGGCGGCTCTCGCGGTCAAGGAACTCCTCGAAAAACACAACATGCAGGGAACGATCCGCGTCTATCCCGGCATTGCCGAAGAACTGCTCGGGAGCCGCACCTACATGGCGCGCGAGGGGTTGTTCAACGATCTCGATGTGATGTTATGCGCCCATGTGTCGACGGGTTTCTCTACGAACTATGGGATTCGCGGCCTGGCGCTCGTTTCGACCCAATACACCTTTCGAGGCCGCAGCGCCCATGGCGCCGGATCACCCTGGATGGGCCGCAGCGCGCTTGACGCCGTCGAGTTGATGAACACGGGCTGGAACTACCGCCGCGAGCACCTGCGGCTCCAGCAGCGGTCGCATTACGTCATCACGCACGGAGGAGACCAGCCGAACGTCGTCCCGCCGGTGGCGACCGTGTGGTACTTCTTTCGCGAACTCGACTATCCGAACGTGAAGCAGTTGCATGCTCTGGGCACCCGAGTCGCCAAAGGCGCCGCGATGATGACCGACACGACGGTCAGCGAACGAGTTCTAGGGGCAACGTGGCAAGGGCACTTCAACAAGCCGGTGGCCGAGTTGCTCCACGCCAACATCAAGAAAGTGGGCATGCCGCACTGGAGTGAAGCGGACCTGACACTCGCCCGGGCCGTGCAGAAAGAACTCGACGCCGAAGTGACGGGACTGCAGACGGAAGTATCGGAACTGCAAGGTTCACTCGCCGCCTCTTCGGGCTCCGACGACATCGCCGAAGTCAGTTGGAACGTGCCCACGGTCGTCTTGCGTTACCCGTCGAACATACCCAACCTGATCGGGCACCACTGGTCCCGAGCGATTTCGATGGCCACGCCGCTCGCGCACAAGGGAGCCACCGCCGGAGCGAAGGCGCAGGCGATGACGGCGATCGAGATGTTCGCCGATCCCGGACTCGTCGCCCAGGCCTGGGAATATTTCCGGGAACAGACCAAGGACACCAAGTGGGAATCGTTGATTCCGGCCGACGTGCAACCGCCGATCCATCTCAATGCCGACAAGATGAAGCGCTTTCGGCCTGAACTCGAAAAACTTCGCTACGACCCCAGCCGTTACGAAAGCTACCTCGAACAGTTGGGAATCGAGTACCCCACCCTTCGATAGGACGCCGCCCGGCGCAAGCCGCCCCGGTCAGGCCGATCCGGCGGGGACCCTGTGCTATGATCGGCGGCGATGAGGGCTGCCAGCCGAAGAGAGTGCTTCCGGCTCGCCGGAGCGATGGCGATGAGCGCCGCCTCCTACTCGCGAGTGGCGGGAGCGGCGAACCGGGTGCGGCTCGGCCTGATCGGCTGTGGAGGCCGCGGCCTCAGCGTCATGCGCTCCCTCCAGAAAAACACTGCGGTTGACGTGACCGCGGTCTGCGACGTCTACAGTTCCCGCATCGACCGGGCTCAGGAGCAAGCCCCGGGCTCGAAGGGGTTTTCCGATCACCGCGAATTGCTCGACCAACAGAACGTCGACGCCGTAATTGTCGCGACGCCCGATCACTGGCACGCCGACATCGTGATCGATGCCGCCCGCGCCGGCAAGGACATCTATGTCGAGAAGCCCCTGACCCTCCATATCGAGGAGGGTCCGAAGATCGTCAAGGAAGTTCGCCTGCACGAGCGGGTCTGCCAGGTGGGCATGCAGCAGCGTTCCGCACGCCATTACCAGCGGGCCAAAGAGGAGTATTTCGACAGCGGCCGGATCGGCAAGGTCACGCTGGCGCGCACCTGGTGGCACGGCAATTCCGCACATCTCCGCCTGGCGCCCGACACGCTCAAAACGCAGCCCTCAAATCTCGACTGGGCGCGCTATCTGGGGCCCGTCAAGTGGCGGGAATACGATCCTCAACAGTACTTCAATTTCCGCGCCTACCTCGATTTCGGCGGAGGCCAGATCACCGACCTGTTCACTCACTGGATCGACGCCGTCCACATGCTGCTCGATGAGGACGATCCGATTTCCGCAGTGGCGGCCGGAGGCGTTTACCACTACAAGGACGGTCGGACCGCCCCCGACACCATCAGCACCCTGCTGGAATACAGGAGCGAGTGGACGGCGACGTTCGACGCGACTCTAGCTCCCGGCAAGAGCGGAGCCGGGATCGAGATCATCGGCACGGACGGGCGATTGTTCATCGACCGCAGGAAGTACGAGTTTCATCCGCCGGGCCGCGATGCGAAGCCGACCGTTGTCGAGGCCGAAGGCAACATGAACGTCGACCACGTCAACAACTTCCTGGACTGCGTCCGGACACGCAAGCGCCCCAACGGCGACGTGTGGGTCGGGCACCGCTCGGCCCAGGCTTCGCACCTGGGCAATATCGCCTACCTTCAGAAGCGCCGGCTGAAGTTCGACCCGGACCGTGAAGAGATTTTGCCGCTCTAAGCAACCGTCAGCTCTTCTTTTTTCTCGTTCGGTTGCGTTCAAGTCTTCGCTTCATCAGCAACTTGGGAAACCTGCCCGCCGGTCTCGCCTCCGAGATGGGCTTCGATGATCGTCTCGAAGGCGATTTCATTGGCCCGTTTTATTGTTTTCACTCGAATTCGGAACGCTGCAGGCCGGATTGTCAGATGATCGACCTCAGCGTGCCCGAGCGCAACGCCCCATGATCCGGCACTGGAACGGTTACCGTTCCGCCGGCTTCAGCCTTCTGCATCACGATATGGCTGCCGCGCCTTCTCACCTCGGCGAAACCGTGAGATGCGAGAATCCGGCAGACCTCCCGGCCGGAAAGAACGCGCAGCCTAGCCAATCGCGACCTCGACGCGGGTCACATAGACTTCGCTGCGCAAGCGCCTGTCCATTTCCTCCGCTTCCTCCGCGGAGGCGGTTTCGAAGAACAGACTCAGCGCCTCGGTGAGATTGTCGCGCGCTTCGGTCACGGTGTCTCCCTGGCTGGCGACATCCACCTCCGGGCACAAAGCGACGTATCCATCGCCCTCGCGTTCGACGATCGCGGTCAACTGCCTGTTCATTCCGCACCTCCCTTCCGAATATAGCTTGTTTTCCACTTGTTGAGGACGATGACGGCGTGTTTCGAGAACGCTCTCGAAAGCCGCTCATGCGTTTTGAAGCAAGGCTGCGAGATCGGCAGCACCGATCGCTTCGACGCCTTCCGCGATTGGATAGCGATCCTCTCCTGGATACACGATATAGGCGCGGGTTGGATGCAGATCCTGCAGGGTATTGCGGAAACCTCGATCCAGTCTGGGCGCACGGCCGCGCTTGATTTCGATCGCCCAGAGGTCTCCAGCCGGTAGCTGAAGCAACAGATCGATCTCGGCTCCGGCGGACGTGCGATAAAAGCCGGCCACGGTCCGTTCCGGAGCACATGCCAGCATGTTCTCGATGACAAAGCCCTCCCAACTGGCCCCGACCACCGGATGGCCGGCGAGCGTGTTGAAATCATCGACGCCGAGCAATGCATGGACGAAACCACTGTCTCTCACATATATCTTTGGCGACTTCACCAGACGCTTCCCGGTGTTCGCGTGAAGGGGGGGAAGCCGCCGCACCAGCAGCAGATCTACTAGGAGATCGATATAGCGGTTCACGGTCTGCACGCTGACACCCAGCGACGCCGCGAGCCGGGATGCATTCAGGATGCCTCCCTGGCTGTGGGCCAGCATGATCCAGAGACGTTCCAGCGTCTCGGCCGGCAGGCGAGGGCCAAACATGGCCACGTCGCGTTCGAGATAGGTCCGGATAAAATCCTTGCGCAGCATGAAGCTCCGCCGACCGTCCGCAGCGAGGTAGCTGTCGGGGAAGCCACCTCGCACCCAAAGCCGGATCAAGGCGTCGCCTGCGCGCGGCACCTCAAGAACGCTGAACGTCTGCATGTCGACATAGGCGATCCGTCCTGCGAGGCTTTCACCGGACTGGCGCAGCAAATCGATCGATGCCGAGCCAAGGATCAGGAACCGGCCCGTCCGATTGCCGCGTCGCCGGCCTCGGTCGATGATTCCGCGAAGGTCCTGGAACAAGTCGGGGACCCTGTGGATTTCATCGAGAATGACGAGACGGTCCTCGTAGCGCTCGAGAAAGAACGCCGGGTCGCGCAGTTTCCCGCGGTCAGCGCGGTCTTCAAGGTCAAGATAAAGTGCGCTGCGCTGTTCAGCGATATCGAGAGCAAGCGTTGTCTTACCGACCTGGCGAGGTCCGATAAGAGCGACAGCAGCCTGATAGTCGAGCGCCTGGAGGACGCGCTGTTTGACAAGGCGCTCTATCATCCTTGTATATTATCCATAATAACAACTGATTTACAAGGATATAAGCCTGCATTTCTCACCAGTTGACGGCCACTGAATCCGCGCGAGTTTTCGGTGGAGGCACAAAACAACGATCCAGCAACACTGCCCGCCTGCGGCGGATCTCAGAGGGGGGTGCGCCTGCCGGGTCTTCTGCCGGGGATCAGAATTCCTCGCCGGTGTACATCCCGGCCACGAACTCCTCGTAGCCGTTGTAGGGCAGCGTCGGGACGAGCGTCATGTGGGGAATCAGCTTTTCCCGAGCCTGCGACCAGCGCGGATGGGGTTTTGCCGGATTCACATTGGAGTACCATCCGTACTCCATTCCTGCGACTTCATTCCACAAAGTCGGCGGGCGTTTGGCGGTGAACTCGATCTTGACGATCGACTTGATCGACTTCAACCCGTACTTCCACGGCGTGATCAGGCGGATGGGGGCGCCGTTCTGCTTCGGCAGCGGCTTGCCGTAGATGCCGGTTACGAACAAGGACAGCTCGTTCATCGCTTCATCCAGGCGCAAGGCCTCGAAGTAGGGCCAGGGATAGTGCGGCTGGCTCCGGATGCCCGGCATCTCGCGAGGCCGGTAGGCCGTCACCATTCGAATGAACTTGGCCTTCGGCTTGGGATCGACCTCTTTGATCAAGGCCGAGATCGGGAAACCCGTCCACGGCACCGCCATCGCCCAGGCCTCGACGCAACGGAATCGATAGAGCCTCTCCTCGAGGGGAAACCGCCGCACCAGGTCATCGAAATCGTATTTCCTCGGGTTGTTGACCAGGCCCTTGACCTCGACGGTCCAGGGATCGACCCTGAAGCCGCCAACCCTGTCTTTGACCCGTTGTTTATCAAGGGTGAACTCGTAGAAGTTGTTGATGCCGATGGCCGCTGCTTCCGGCGTCAGCTCGCGGTCGAGGATGTACTTCGTGTTCCGCTTGGCGGGATACAGGCCCGTATTCGCGGATAATGGTTTACGGGCAAGCAGTCCTGTCAGACCCGTAAAGCCAAGCCCTTGCAGCACTTCCCGTCGACGCAAGTAGACCGACTCCGGGGTCGCTTCCCGCTCCGGAATCTCCCATCCACGCGGAACCTTGATCAACATGATCCCAACCTCCGACCCTGCCGATTTCACAGCCAGCATATCATAGGCATGCCCCCCTTTCGGGCCGCAGACGGATCCGGTCAGCCCATGAAGATCGAGCTTGCTTTCAAGCGGAGTCGGTTGGCCAGAGACGACCCCTCGACTGAGCCGAGTGTTCAGCGCTCCTCGTCCGGAGCAGCATCCGTTGGCCGGCTATCGACAAATTGAAATCCTACGGAAACATCTGATAAGGTTTGTTGGCGGGAATGAAGCCGCCAACAGCTCGAGCCGGGTTGTCGATGCTGGTTCGCGCTGTCAGGTTCAACCGCTGAGCAATTCGATCCCACGACATAGGAGCCATGCCATGGAAACAGTTCCGCCAGAGGACATATCTGCTCGTCTGATGGAGAGCAACGAAGAGTATCGGATACTCGCGCGGAAGCACTCGCACTACGATCGTCGACTTGAAGAGTTGAGCGCCCGACGGTTCCCCTCCACGGACGAGCAGGTTGAGACACAGCGTTTGAAGAAACTGAAACTACAACTCAAAGACCGCATGCACGCCATCTTGCGGGAACATCAAGCCCGCGCGAGCTAACCTGCATTACTCACCTCATGAGGGCCGGAGCACGCGATCAAAGGCCGTGATTTGTGTTTCGTGACCCAAAAACCCAAGCAGGCGGCACGGCCGTTGCTCCAAGGCAGCTTGCGTCAAGGCCATGTTTCGGGAAAGCCTTTCTGCGTGTTTCGTGTTTCTTGACCCGAGGAGTGAAGGTGGCGATTTGGCAAGTACGGCTGCGCGCCTTGTCCTGACAGCCCTCTCACGCACTTCGCCTCGCCACCTGGTGAGACATGCAGGCTAACGGACTCCGCGCTCCGACTGCACGCCAAACGACTGATATGATGGAGCGTCGGTTATGGGCTCTCTCGTAGTCAAGGACGGTCTTTACTACGCACTCGCCTTTTCCGCGGCCGGGGTGCTGGTCGGTTTGTCGTTTTCCCTTGTCTGGTCCCTTCCGCTGCTTCTGGCCACAGCGTTCTGCCTGTACTTCTTTCGGGACCCCGAGAGGGCCATACCCGAAGGACCCGTTGCCGTATCGCCCGCCGACGGCCGGGTGGTGCAAGTTCGAACCTATGACGACGAGAGCCGCCGAGTAAGCATCTTCCTCAACATTTTCGATGTCCACGTGAACCGTAGCCCCATTGAGGGCACGGTCACGGAGAGGGAGTACAGGGCCGGGCGCTTCATGATGGCGCATCGAGACGAAGCTTCGTTGGAAAACGAGCAGAACACGCTGGCGATCGAGGGCCAAGGCAGCCGAGTGATTGTGAGACAGATCGCGGGCCTCGTCGCGCGCCGCATCGTGTGCAACAAGCAAATCGGCGATCCCGTCGAAAAAGGCGAGCGCTTCGGCCTGATCAAGTTCGGTTCACGAACGGATATCTTTCTGGGGCCGGAGTGGGAACTCAGCGTGCGGGAAGGTGATCGTGTGCACGGCGGCAGCTCGATCCTTGCGCGGAGGCGACTGGAGCAAGCTGCATGAAGGCAAAAAAGGGGCTTCCGGGGCGACGCACCTATGCTCTGCCCACGATCTTCACCGTGGGCACCTTGTTCTGCGGCTACTACTGCCTCATGAAGACCTTGCAGGCTCTGTCGTTGCCGACGGACCGCCTGGGTGAAGCAGCGCGTCTCTACAACCACGCAGCTATTGCGATCGGCGTGGGCATGTTCACGGACGGCATGGACGGCCGCATCGCGCGACTGACCAACGCCGTCAGCGAGTTCGGACGCGAGATCGACTCTCTCGCCGATGTGATCACCTTTGGAGTGGCTCCCGCCATGTTGGCCGTGGCCTGGGGCATCCGGACGCCGGAGTTGGCCGGCCACCCGTTTTTCGCCAACATCCTGCCGGCGGTGGGCTATCTCGTCACGTTCCTCTACGTGACCTGCGGAGCGGCCCGGCTGGCGCGTTTCAACGTTCAGAAGAATCCCAGCCCGAAGAATCCCGGACTTCCCGGACGCAAGTATTTTGTCGGCCTGCCGATCCCTCCGGCCGCCGGTATGCTCGCCGCCGTTGTGCACTTCAACGGCGGCTACCCCCTCGTGAATTGGTGGCCGGAGGGCATTCTCTGGCTTCTGCTCATCGGCTTCCTGGCGTTTCTGATGGTGTCGACCTGGCGCTATTCGAGCCTGAAGGACGTCAGCGTCTTTCGGCTCCCTTCGCTGGTGATGGTGATCTTCTTCGCGACCTTGATCTTCCTGATCTGGAACTTCTCCGAGCCGGTTCTGCTGGCGATGGCGACCACGTTCGTCGCAAGCGGCGTTGTTACGCGCATCGCAAGCCTTTGGCGCCGCCGTACCTTGCTGCCGGAAGAAAATACGCCCCAGCCGGAAGAGTCACCGTCGAGCGGACTCTAACCAATCCTCGCCATGGGCCCTTGCCGCCGCAGCCGTGTTTCGGCTGTAGTCACTCTGCTCGTCCTTCTGTCAACGTTCACCTCGTGCGGCTACCGGCTTGCGGGAAAGGCTGACACCTTGCCGGACACCATCGGGGTCATCGCAATCCCCCCGTTTCAAAACCAGACCGTAGAGTTCAAGATCGAGCAACACCTCACCCGTGCGGTCACTCGCGAGTTCATCAGCCGTACACGATATGACGTTGTCACCAACGAAGCCCTCGCCGATGCCGTCCTCACAGGCACGGTGGTGAACGTACTGGTATTCCCACTGGTCATCGATCCCAGACTGGGGCGCGCCACGAGCGTCGGGACCATGACGCAGATCCGTATCTCGCTGCGAGACCGAAAGACGGGCAAAGTGCTCTATGACAACCCGAATCTCGAACATCGCGAGCGCTACGAAGTCAGCACGGATCCGGACGCGTACTTGGAAGAGCGGGAGCTCGCCTTGATGCGTACCAGCGAGGCAACGGCTCGCAGCATCGTTTCGGCGGTGCTCGAAAGGTTCTAAAGCATGGCTCACCGCCCGATGGCCGAAACACGCGATACGACCGCCATGACTTTACTTTTCCTTCGCAACGCTTGCTTGCGGTGCTCGATGTACTGTCAAGTGCACCTGCGCTCACCAGGCAACTCGCGCTTTGTCCCGGAGAGTTTTTTCACGCACTTCTTCTTTCCAAGTGACGAGACATGCAGGCTATACCGATGAAGCCGCGACAAGCACTACAAGCCTTGAGGAAGTCAACGCCGGCCGCGGGCTACCTGTTCCTGGGCAACGAACAGTACTACCGCGACCGATGCCGCCAAGCACTCCACGAAGCGGTTCTCGGAAGTACGAGCGAAGCGGGCGCAGAAAGTGACGGTGCTACGGAGTTCGACCTGAATGAGCGGACCATCGAAGAGTTAATCGACGACGCCCGCACCTTGACTCTGTTCGGTGGTAATCGCCTGATCATCGGCTGGAATGCCGAGGGGGCCTTGCCTCGCCGCACGGGAGCCAAGGCTGCGGCGCCGACAGTACTCGAAAGCTACTTCGAGAACCCGACCCACGGGGTGACGATACTGCTCGAAGCAGGCCGCTACGACTGGTCGATCCGCGACGACAAACCAAAAATCGAGCGCGTGGCGCAGTTCTTTGCAGCCGTGCCTGTTCGAATCGATTTCGAGCAGCCGTCGGCCGGAGAAGCGCTGTCGGAGGCGCAAAGCATAGCCAGGAGCCTCGGTCTTGCGATTGCGCCAGACACGCTGGCGGAACTCGTCGAGATCCTGGGAAACGATCTTGCCCGCATCGCCAATGACCTCGAGAAGCTCTCGCTCTACGCCGGTCAGGAACAGCAAGTCGGGCACGAGGATATCGAGCTGCTCGTTCCCGAAGCGCGCCGCCGCGGGATCTACGAGTTCTCCGACGCACTGGCCCGCAGGGATCGGGGCCGGGCGCTCGAAGTGCTCGACACGCTTGTCCAGAGCGGCGAGTACTGGCCGATGCAGATCAACATGCTCGCCGGATTGTTTCGGCAAGCTCTGGTCGTGAAAGAGGGCGGGCTCAGGAATCCGAATCAGGTCAGCGGCTTTTTTCAACAACGGGGTTTACGCATCTGGCCTGCACGCGCCCGCCAAGTCCTCGGAGTGGCGAGACAGTTCAGCCTCGCCGAGTTGGAGAGGGCTCTTGTTGCGCTCTTTCAGGCAGACCGCGACCTGCGCCGCGAGCGGCCGGACGATCGCATCATCGTGGAACAACTCGTACTCCGGCTCACGAACTGAAACCGGGTTACAGCGCCGCGGACAGGAGAAGCAGGCTAGTCGGAGGCGGCCTTCGAGAGAACGTTCACCTTGCGCGTCAGCCGAGACTTCATTCGAGATGCCTTGTTCTTCTTGATAACGCCCTTCTGTACAGCGCGGTCGATGCTGCTGACCGTGTCAGGCAGTTCTTTCTGCGCGTTCTCGCCGTTGCCGCCAGCGATGGCTCCAGTGAGTTTCTTGACTTGCGTACGAAGGCGTGCCCGGTTGCGGCGGTTGACGTTGGTCTGCCGCCTGGTCTGGCGAATACGCTTGATTGCGGATTTGGTGTTGGCCATGGAAGAAAGACGAAAGAGCACACGCTCCCCAAGGCGCGTACTCTCTATCCAGCATAATGACCTCACCAATGGCTGTCAACGAACACGGCCGGCAGCGGGGTAGCAGCCCGTGGCAAAAGTCACGCGGGCGGCGTTACGCGCCCCGGCGCCATTGGCGTAACGCCTAGCCGTCCCGGGAACGTGGCGCAGCGTTCTCCGCGCAGCCGAGCGGAAGCGGCGCGTAACCCTTCGGGCGACGGACATTTGCAGTCGTCGGCTTTGTCGTTCGTCGGAGGAGATCACCCGGGTCGGAAGTCCCCCTCACTCCGCGCCGTGGATGAGCAGGAGCCCGCCGCGCCTTCCACGGGACCTTTACCACGGACTGCTAGCGGAGACTCGTTGTATCCGCGCCGGGAAAGTCTTCCGGGACGGCTTGCGTGACCTTTCCCGTGGCCGCCCATTCGGCGCCGCGCTGCAGCGTCGTGATGAAACCGACGCACTGCATCGCCAGAGTGTGATGGCCCAGCGTGGTATGGAAGACGCGTCCCTTGCCGTACTGAACGGTCATCAAAATCGGCTCGTGCTTTCCCGTGCCGCGAGTCGATGGATCAGAATACGCCGTAGCGAGAACCGTCAAGTTCTCGGCCGGGCCCCGGAGACGGTCGTAGAGTTCATCTTCCGCATGCATCCATTTCAGAGGGAGTCCCCGCGTGATGGGATGCCCGGTGTCGCGGACGATGATCTGGAACGCGTGCCTCGTTCCGTGGCTGCCGCCGCGTCCCGGCGTGGCGTCCTGTACGATCTCCCCGTCGCGATAGCGCACATAGGGTCCCCAGGCTTCGTTGCGCCCGCCCCAGCCGCCCAGACCGATCATGCGGTTGTATTCCTTCCATTCGGGGAAAGCGTTGTTGGCGGCATGCACGGAAACGAATCCACCGCCGCCGCGGACATAGGCTTCCAAGGCGGCCTTGGTCTCGCGCGGCCAGGGTTCGCCGTTGTAATTCGAGACAACCACCTGGTAGGCGTCGAAGTCAGGCTCGAAGGCGCTCAGGTCCTCGCCCTGCGGTGGTGAAGTGACGATATCAACGGCAAAGAGCCCGCTTTTTTCCAGAGCCTGCTTGATGCGGGGCGAGGTTTCCCGCCATTGGTGATTGTTCTGGCCATCGATCAACAGAGCCTTGCGCTGGGCGAGACCGTCCGGCAAGGAAACGAGCAACGCGAGAACGATCCAGAAGCCTGATGAAACGTTGCGCACGGCCGTATTCTATCGCGGGGTGTCCTCTGGTTTGGGAACCATGGCTGCGCTCGAACGCTTCAGACAGGGAGACAGTTGACTTGACTCAGCATCGACTGCCGGCATGCTAGCATTGCGGGGCATATCACAGCCATGAAGATCGAGACCTACAGCAGCCAAGTTGTGAGCCTTCCGCGCGAAGTCGGCGCTCTGGACGAGGCGCCCGTGCAGGTCTCGGTCGATTTCGTAACGCTACGGCTCAAGACGGACGAGGGGGCCGAGGGCATCGGCTACGCAGGCTTTGCTGCCCCCGTGATGACGAAAGCGCTCAAGGAAGCGGTGGACGCGCTGGCGGCGCAAGTCATCGGCGATGACCCGATGCGCACGGAGGCAATCGGCGAGAAGCTGCTCGAGGTCGGTGGACGCGGCGCCGCCGCCGGCCTGGTGACGCGAGCCGTGTCGGCGATCGACGTCGCTCTGTGGGATCTCAAAGGCAAGATTCTGGGGCAGCCGGTCTGGAAGCTGCTCGGCGGCTTCCGTAACCGAGTTCCCGCTTATGCCAGCGGCCATCTCTGGCGGACTTACGATGCCGACTCGCTGGCCCGCAAAGGAGCGGAACTCGTCGAGCAGGGCTTCCGTGCGATGAAATTCCGCATGGGCGCCGAGGCTTCGAACATTGCCGAGATGGAACGCATGCATGCTCTGTGCGACTCGGTCGGCGACGAGATCGACATCATGGTCGACATCAACCAGGGATGGGATGTCAACCGCTCGATCACCATGGGGCGCGAGATGGAGATCTGCGGCCTTTATTGGTTGGAGGATCCGATCAACTACCAGGATTTCGACGGCCTGGCCCGAATCGCCGATGCCCTCGACACGCCAATCGCCGCGGGCGAGTATTTGTGGGGCGTCGAGCCGTTCCGGTTGTTCCTCGAGCGTCACTCGGTCGACATCGTGATGGTCGACATCATGCGCGTCGGCGGGCTGACGCAATGGATGAAGGTGGCCCACATGGCGCAGGCCTGGAATCTGCCAGTCGTGAGCCACCTGGCGCCGGACATCCTCGCTCCGGCGGTGGCCGCCGTCCCTAACGGTCTGTTCGTCGAGCATATGCCCTGGTCACTGCCCCTGTTCCGCGAAGAGTTACGGTTGGAAAACGGCGAGATCGTACTCGACGACGCGCCGGGGTTGGGTCTGGAGTTCGATGAGCGCTGGCTGACTTCTTGACCTGATCCCCTGTGCTGCGTTACAACGCTCGCCATGGAACGCAGACAGCTTTTCAAGACCCTTGGTTTGGGCGCCGCGGCAGCGCTGTTGCCGGACGAACTGAGGTCTTCCCCGCCTGAGACCGATCTCAAAATTACCTCGGTTCGCGTCGTGAAGGTGAGACCGAAGCGGCCCGTACCGCGATATGAACCCGCGCCGGGCTCGTGGTCGACAGGCAGGGTGGAAGTGGCGAACCCGGTCTCGATCTATCCCGAGTACAAGCCGATGCGGAGCCTGTTCATGCCTGACCCAGGCGGCGTGTCGAGCTTCTGGGTCGAAATCGGAACGAACAAGGGCCTCACCGGCCTTGGCCAGGGAGGCCCCGGCGGCGGACCGATCATTGCGGGCCACCTGACCAAACTTCTGCTCGGCAAGAACGCACTCAATATCGAGCGCATCTGGGACCTGCTCTGGCGGGCCACGATGTACTACGGCCGCAAGGGTGTCGTGCCGAACGCGCTGAGCGGCATTGACCTGGCGCTCTGGGATATCGCCGGAAAGGCCTGGGGGCTTCCCGTCTACCGCCTGCTCGGCGGCGAAACGAAGCCGCGTATCCCTTCCTACTGCACCGGCAACGACATCGAGCAGCACGTCGAGTTCGGCTACACGAAACTGAAGCTCGCGCTGCCACACGGTCCGGCGGACGGACGCGAAGGCATTCGCAAGAACGTAGCGCTCGTCAAACGCGCCCGAGAAGCCGTGGGGAAAGACGGTATCGTGGCCATGGATTGCTGGATGGCTCTGACGGAGCGGTATACGATCGAGCTGTGCGAGGCCTTCGAACCCTACCGGGTGTACTGGATGGAAGAATGCCTCCCACCCGACGACTATGAGGGCTTCGGGCGGCTGCGGGAACAAATCAAGTCAACCCGCATCGTGACCGGAGAACACGTCTACACCCGCTACGGGTTCCGGCAGTTGCTTCGAACGAACGGCGCGGAGATCTGGCAGCCGGACATCCACTGGTGCGGAGGCTTGACGGAGATCCGGCGCATCGGCGCGTTGGCGGCGGCCTATGACATTCCGGTGATACCGCACGGCGGCGGTCAGCGCGACGCGATCCACTATGTGATGGCGACGCCGAACAGCCCGTGGGCGGAAATGTTCATGCCGGCGCCCGGCGGCCCCGATGAGGTCTACGAACGCTACGAACAGGACAACAACCTGACCCGCGGGCCTGAGGGCATCTACACGCGTCCGTCGGACGAGCCGGGCTTCGGCTGGGATGTCGAAGTGGTTTGATTGCGGCTGGTGCGAGAGAGGCGTAGACGGAGTCGAGAGTCGCGCCGGGTCTACCGAACCGACAGGACGGAGAACCGTCGAGATCTTCACAACAGGCAAAGGCGTTAGTTCATTCTCTAAGGATCATCCTGTTGTTGTCGCCTTGCGACACTGTCAACAAGGACACAGGCAGAACGTCACATGGGCTTTGGGCTCGGGATTGACTCCGACTTACCGACCCACGGTCGCCAGGAAGCCCGCATAAGCCGCCAGCACGACACTCGCCGAAAGCGCGAAGCCAAGTATCATCACGGCTCCCGCAGCAAGCTGCTCGCGCGTCGAATCGTTGGCGAACCTTGGCATTCTGAAGTCATGCTCGCCTTCGGTATTGTCCGATTGACCACCCGGCGACGCCGTCCGGATGCTCATCAAGCGCCTCAGCGCCCTGCGTACTCTGCCGCTGAGGCTGGAACCCACGATCAAGCCGACAAAATACGCGACATCTCCATCGATTCCATTCGCTATGGCGAACGCCGGAGACATGGCAGCCCCAAATACAACACCACTCACGAACGCCATCTTGCGCCTGGTCCGCCCGCTCAATTTCCTATCATCGGCGGCTCCGTAGTGCCCCAACGCCTCCATGACGACAGTGACTCCGATAGCGCCCGTTGCCAGGCCAAAGAAAAAGAGGGCCAGCCAGCCGGGTTCTCTGATCGACAGGAACATGTTGAAGGCTGTGAGGACACCGAAGACAAAGATCGCTGAATAATACAGTTGCCCTGGTTTCGAACTCTCCTTCATCTGACCCTCCTTGAAACAGTAGTGCTGAGCTGGTGTATGGTCAGTACGTGATGATCAGGGTATGAGATGTACAGGCTCGCATATACGAGACGAGATGATATGTGGTACCGACAGACTCATGCAGATACAGCACCGCATCCCAGGTCAATCTTGACAGTTCGGCCGACGATGCCGCAAGCATCCACATTTACCCGTTGCGACGTCTCTGTCAACATGTCAAAGAAGTAATGGCAAGCCATGGACGAACGACTGAGGCGTCAGCCTTGCTTCTCCCAGTACAGAGAATGGCAACAGTCCCCATCGGGTGACATCTGTCAGGTGATTCCTGTTCCATCACAAGCTGAGGTGGCTACTGACTGGCTGGGCGGCGCGACACCGGGCCGGTTGGCAACCGGTGGTATGGATCGGAGCAGAGCCGACACAGGGCTCAGCCTCTCGGTCTCGGGCAAGAGGGCGCGTCGTGATCTGGGCCTACGTATCCGAGGGCGCCCAAAACGCGCCAAGGAATCCGTTTTGTCAGGGTGGAAAAAAGGGGGGCTCCTGTCACCCATTTATTCATAAAGCGTTTGCAATATGTGGGTAACGTTACGCAGGGAAACAGCAATAAAGTTCTTCTCGCGCGAGGTTAGAACTCGGCGAGACCTGACTGATACCCTGCCCGCATGCAAGATCTCTACCACCACGTTGATACTCAGATTGCTTGAAAGGACGCACTTGTACGAGGAGTATTAACAGCCCACGGTAATAGTCACGCGGGCGGCGTTACGCGCCGTGGGTCGATGGAGTAACGCTGGGTCGTTCGAGAAACATGGCGCTGCACCCTCTTTGCCGTTGGCCGGAAGTGGCGCGTAACCCTTTGGGCGACGGACATTTGCGCTCGTCGGCTTTGTCGTTCGTCGGAGGAGATCACCCGGATCGCCATCCTCCTCACTCCGCGCCGAGCGACCGCAGGAGCCCACCGCGCCGCCCACGGGACTTTTCCCACGGACTGCTAATCCCGTACTTCGGCGAAGACGCTTAACTGCACGGCGGCGTTCAGCGGCATGTCGCGGATGCCGAGCGCGGTGCGCGTATGCTTGCCTCGTTCCTCAAAGACCTCGACGAACAGGTCGGATGCGCCGTTGAGGACCTGGGGATGCTCGGAGAAACCCTCGTCGCAGAACACGTTGCCCTCGAGCCGAACCAGGTTTGCGATCTTCTCGAGATCTCCGGCGGCGTCTTTGAGTTGGGCGATGGCGTTGATGGCGGCGAGGCGCGCCGCCGCATAGCCCTGTTCGGTCGAGAGATCGCGGCCCAATCGGCCCGCGTACTTCATCACCGAACCTTCCCACGGCAACTGGCCGGATGTCATCACCAGCGAGCCGGTGCGAATCCACGGCACGTACTTACCGACCGCCTGCGGCGGTGAAGGCAAGACGATGCCAAGTCGTTTCAAGTTCTCTTCAGCGGTCATTGCAGGGTCGCTCCCAGGAGTTATTTCACTGAGATCGTACCCTAGTTCTGCCGGGAACGCAGCCGTATCGGAGAGCGCAGTAGATGGTAGAGATGTTGTTCTTGATCCGGCGGACTCGCGTCAGTGGGCTGAGCTGATCGGAGGCGTGTCAGGCCCGTTGCCGATCGCTCTTCAGAACGACACGTCCCACTGGAGGCGCACTTGAGTGTCCAGCAAGTCATCCGCTCCGTGCCGGGCGAGCGAATAGCGGGACGTGTCAAAAGTCAGCTTGTTGGCATGGCCGTAGAAGAACCAATTGGCGACGAACGCCAACTCCTTCTGCAGGTCGTTCGGTCTCACACGATTCGGGTCCACCAGAGCGTAGCGAGCGCCAAGCTCGAGCTGCTTGGGGATGCGCGGGAACAAATAGTGAAAAAAGTATCCCGCTTGGACGTAGCTGCCCCGCATATAGGTCGTTTGGACATTGACATTGTCCTGGATGCGTTTCCAGTGCAGCTCGTGTTGCAGAGAGAAACCACGGTACTTCAGCGCCGTTTCCTCCATGAACTGGCGAAGCGAATACTGTCCCCGCAGGCCGGGTTCGAAACCGTCAAGCCTGCCACCGCCCGAGGACGAAAATCGTGTGAAGCGGCTTCGATTGCGAGCCGCCCCGAACGACAGGGCGGCTGCCGGTTTCTCGTGATATTTCAGGTCGCTTTGGGAATATCCGACATCACGACCCAGAAAGTTCCACTGGTAGCGCGCCACTACCATCGGCGAGCCGTCGCCGTGATCGAGTTCGGGCTTGCCCGGCGCCGTGCGAAACCCTCGCCCATTGCCGGTGAATACGCCGACATAATATCGCGAATCACCCAGCGTCCCGTTCATGAAGCGGCCTAAAATCGCCGCACCCTTCTGCCGATCCACCGTGAAAGCCCTGTTCACGATCGACCGGTCGGCGAACTGCTGCTTGCCCGACGAGTCCGATCGTTCCCGGCTGTAATCAACCTTCCACTGTCCGAAGCGAAACTGCAGCCACTCCCATTTCCCGACGGTCACAAACGCGTTCAGATTGCGCGTGTCAACCAAATCGTACTCGTAGTTGTACTTGATCCACGGAGTGAAGGCGTGACCACTGATCTTGAAGCGCGCCCTTCTGAAACGGAGGTCGTTCTCATCGGCGCCTGTGAAATGACTCTCCTTCCGCGGTGCACTCTGAAACGGCGAAGAGAAGCGCTTCTGCGAACGGATGTTGAGCTTCCCGCTAAACCGCCCCTCGCCTTTGTCGCCGATCTGCAGTCCCTTCCGGCTGTACTGGAAGAATCTCTTCTTCTTCTCTGACTCTTTGAACTCTCGTTCCTGCAAGCTGTCGCGGATGGGGTTAACCGCCGGCGGCGGAGGCAGTGACGCCGAGCTGCCGGAGGCGAGAATTTCGCTGCTCTCGTCCGCAGCGAACGCTGTACCCAGAGCGATCAAATAGACAAGGACTGCAACAAACCGCCGAAACATGATTGACTTGAAATGGTTCAGAAAACCGATGTAGAAAGTCAATCATAGCGACGCTGTCCCAGTTCGGAATCATATATGAGTTACAGTTCAGTGAATGTCCAGTTAATATATTGTTAATATTACATTTCAATGAATTTCTGGTTAATAACCTATTAATATTGTCCGGGGTTTCCTCACGGACGTCCCGGGGGCTCGCACGATTCGCAACAAATGCATCGCAATCCTCAGACCAGGGGCCCCTATGCCGTCAAGATCAAGAATTTCAGTGCAAGATCGGCAAGAGCGGGCTGATCGAACCGCACACTCTCCGCAGAAGCCGATCCGCCGCCCTATCTGGTAGCCGGCCTTCTGACCGACGTGAAAGAATCACCCGACCTCTGTCGAAAGACCACGCAACTCGCCAGCAGCTCTCAAGGATGAGATTCGTGCCTCAAAGCGAGGCCCGCCGCTCCCATGTTGCCGGCCAAGACCGTAACGAGAGTTTCATTGAGTCAAACAGCACGTCGACCCGGCTAACCGCGAACTCTGAACCATGAAACCTTATATCGAATTGGTTCCCTGCGTCTTTCACGGTTAGACTATGCGGTTGCGGATGCCATAGATCGTACGGTTCCGCGGGGAGGAATCTTCATGAAACTTGCCTTGGTCCAGATGGAAAGCCGCATGGGCGAGATCGAGTCCAACGTGTCCACCGCCTGCGCCTACATCGATGAGGCGGCCGAGGGCGGCGCGGACTGCATCGTCCTGCCGGAGTTTTTCAGCACCGGCTACTTTCCGGTTTATCGCGACTACGACTACTACGAGCTCGCATCGAACGAGTCCGGCCACGCGATCATCTCCGTCAAGGCCAAAGCGCGCGAGCACCGCGTTCACATCATCGCCACGTACTACGAGCAGGACGGCAGCGATCTCTACTACAACACCAGCATGCTCATCGACCCCACCGGAGAGGTAGCCGGGAAATACCGAAAAGTGCAGATTCCCGCCTTTCGAGGGATCGAGAAACTCTTCTTCCGGCCCGGGTCGAAATTTCCCGTCTTCCCGATGAACGGTTGGCGCGCCGGCATCATGCTGTGCTACGACACCTTCTTCCCCGAGTCGGCCCGCTGTCTGGCGCTGGGCGGCGCCGAACTGATTCTGGTTCCGTTTGGAGCCTCCGACACCGAGAAGTCCGTCTGGCGCGAGATGATGGTCACCCGAGCCTTCGAGAACTGCGCGTACGTGGTGGCCTGCAACAGCGTCGGCGCCGTGCCGATGGCTGACGGGGACACCTTCGTCATGGGCGGCCGGAGCGTGATCGTCGACCCGCTCGGCCAAGTGGTGAGCGAGGCCGGACGCACCGAGAGCGAAATCATTTACGGCGAGATCGACCGCCGCCAAGTCGAAGCTGCCCGAAAACGCTACTTCATGTTCCGCGACCGACGCCCCGAAGCGTATGGCATCATCAGCACCCAGACCGAAGACATCTCACGGTGAAACCGTATCGGCCGAGTGCCGGTTCCGTTGGGCTAGCCGGGAACGACCTCGAAGACAACACCAGCCACGCTGAGAAGCGCAGGCTCCCTACGCCACAGGTTGCCTGCCAAGCCGGAACTGCCCGTTAGGCTCCGCTAAATGAAAGCGATCGAGCCGTCGGCCCGGTAACCGGTGCCGCGTTTCCATGGCCGGGGTGGCATGCTTGGGAAGGCTTCTTCGTTCAATTCGACGCCCCAGCCGGGTTTGGTGGGGATGTCGACATAGCCATCCTTGACCATGATCGGCTCTTTGAGAACGTCCTTGGACGCTCCGGAAACAGGCGCGCGGTATTCCAGAATCAGGAAGTTCGGAGTGGACGCGGCGAAGTGGACGTTCACGGCGGTGGCGAGCGGGCTCATGGGGTTGTGCGGCGCAACCATGATGTATTGTGCTTCGGCCATGGCAGCGATCTTTTTCATCTCCATGATGCCGCCGCAGACACAGATGTCAGGCTGCACAATGTCGAGCGCCTGAATGTTGATCAAATCGCGGAACTCGTACTTGGTGTAGTTGCACTCGCCGCTCGCCAACGGGATGTTGACATGGTCGGCGAGCTTCTTCATCGCGTCGAAGTTCTCGGGGCGGATGGGTTCTTCGAGCCAGAACGGGTAGTAGGGCTCGATTTCCTTCGCGACGCGAATCGCTCTCTGGACCTCGAAATAGCGGGCGTGGATATCGACGCCAATATCCACATCCGGGCCCACGGCCTCACGCACCGCGCCTACCCTTTGACCGGCGATGCGCGTGACCATGTTGTAGGGCATCTGGTTATCGCCGCGATTGTGGGGTGACATCTTCACAGCGGTGTAGCCGTGCTGCTCGATCAAACGCTGGGCGTTTTCGCCGGCCTCCTGCGGGCTACCGCCGCCGATGCTCTGATAAACACGGACTTTCTGGCGGACACGCCCGCCGAGCAAAGCCCAGCAGGGCAGCCCCGCCGCCTTGGCCGTGATGTCCCAGAGCGCGTGCTCGATGCCGCTGAGGGCCGAGTTGACAACAGAGCCGCCAGGGAAGCGCGTGGTGTTATACATCAGGTCCCACAGGTATTGGATGTTCCTAGGGTCCTGGCCAACCAACCAGAGCTTGTAATCTTCGATGACTTTGACCGTTGCTTCATCAGGACCGCAGGAATAAGCCTCGCCGATGCCTTCGATTCCCTGGTCGGTGAGCACCTTGACGTAGATCCAGTTTCGGCCGCCGTTCCAGACCATGAACGTCTTGATGTCGGTGATCTTGATCGCAGGCTTGTCGCCCATCGGGGCGGGCGCCTGGAAAGGCGCCGCCGCCAGTGGAGCCGCTACGGCGGCATTGCCGATAAACTGTCTTCGCCTCATGACTCTTAACTTCCTTCGAGTGGGACGCTGCGGATCTACAGCATGTGCAGCATGTGCTTGCGTTGGGCCAGGGGCAGGTCAACCCGTGCAGCGGCCTTTTGCGAAGCATACACGGAGGTGATCATCTCGACCGTCCAGCGCCCGTCGTGCTCACTGCAAACGGGTTTGCGGTCTTTTTCGACGGCCTGGAACAAATCGTCCACGAGCAGCGCGTTAGCCATCATGCGCCCCTCAGCTTGAAAGTTACCGCCGACAGGGCTGGTCAGCTTGATCGCCTCCCAATCACTACCCGTACCCGGCGCCCAGCCGGGTGACCGCAGAATATACGGCTGGCCATTGGGATAAATCTGGTTCGGCAAATAGATCACACCCTTGTTTCCATAGATCGTCGTTCCAAAGCGCCTGGGGTGTGTCTGGTCACTGGCTTTCGATCCGAAATAGCTATGGACACCGTTGTCGAACGCGAACATCGCCGCAATCTGATTGCCGGCTATGGGTCCGATCGGCTCACTCGGGGTCCGCACATCGGGAGCTCCGATCTCACGGCCGTCGTGCGTGACATGCGCAAACACCCACTTGGGATCGCCCAGGTAGTAGCGCATCATGTCGCAGATGTGCGATCCGAGAACGACAAGGTCTTCGCCTCCGGCACGGCGGTCTTCCTTGCCGCGCCCGCGGACTTCCTGGATCGTCCCAATCTCGCCCGCCTCAATCATGTCGCGCACCCGCTCGACAAACGGAGACTTACGCATCTGGTGCGCCATTTGTACTTTGACGCCGCTATGCTCGATCGCTGCGACCATCTTGTCGGCGTCGGCAAGGTCTTGGGCAAAGGGTTTTTCCAAGAAGATGTGACACCCGGCGTTGGCGGCGGCCGTGACCATCTCGACTCGCTGGTCAAGCCAACGCGGTCCGATAGCCACGAAGTCCGGTTTCTCTTTTTCGAGCATCTCGTGGTAGTCGGCATAGGCCTTGCGGGCTCCTGTGCGTTCGACGGCCTTGGCGCGGCCTGCAGCATCCGCATCGGAGACCGCCGCGACTTCCGCGAAATCAAATGCTTGCCAGACGGTATCGAGCCCGTGTCCATAGTTGCCATGACCGGTGTGACCGATGATGCCGACGCGATACTTTTTCGGCTTGGCAGCCGCGGTAGCCGCTAATCCCGCGAGACTACCTTGAAGGAAGGATCGTCTATTCACAGCGCAACTCCTGGAACCGCTGGTCACCGGGCAGAGTCTCAACTCTGACCCGAAGCTGCCAGTAGATTCTAGCAGCATGCGGAGTGGGTCATATCGCGGGTATCGAGGAAGCGCCCGGTCAGCGCCCTCGCACTGCGCGCAATCGATTCTCGAGAATCATTCCCGAATCGAAACATCGAATCAGCAGATCCTTCGTGTCGGCGGGACCGAAAGCCCTTTGGGGCACAAGACCGACAATCTCGCTCTCGACGACGTCAACACCCAGCGACGCCGCTTCCCGACGCACGGCTTCGAAGGCCGCTCGCGGCGAGGTGCGCTCGAAGTCAACAAGGTTCATCGAAACTTGCGTCAATCCTCGTCCCGCGAGTGAAAGGCCCAACGCTTTCACCGCCGGCAAACCACCCGACGACTCTCGCACACGCCGTGCGACTTCCCGGGCGATCGTCCGGTCCGTCGTATCCAGATTCACGTTGAAAGCAATCAAAAACGTTCGAACACCAAGCGCCGTTGCGCCGGCTGTCTCATGCAAGAAGGGTCCGCCTACGTCGGGCCGACGTTTCTCATCGCCGGAAAGCGCAACTCGCAAGCCTTCGAACTGTCCCCGGCGCACGTTTTCGAGGCGCTTTCGCTGCTCATGTCGAGCCGCGGCCCCGTAAAAGTAGATCGGGATTCGCAACTCAGTCCACAGACGCTCGCCCAAGCAGTGCGCTGCAGCGACGCATTCGTTCACTCCGACACCTTCGAGCGGAATGATCGGGACCACGTCCAGGGCGCCCATGCGGGGGTGCATGCCCTGATGGCGGCGCAGGTCGACCGAATTGACCACTACCGCAGCCAGTCTGAGAACCGCCTCCGTCACTGCAGCCAGACGGCCGGCAAATGTGAAGACGGACCGGTGGTGATCGGCATCAGCAGAATCATCAAGGAGATAGACTCCCGGCGTGCGCTCGATCACCGAGCGTATTCGGGACAGCACATTCGTATCCCGGCCCTCGGATACATTAGGAACGCACTCGACCCATTTGTCCATGAGGGGTTATTCACCCGAGTCCGCCGCTTTGCTTGCTCGCAGACCGCGAGGGTCCAAGGCGCTCGGGGTCCAGCAAATCGCTGTCGGTCAGGGCGCCTGTAACTCCGGTCAACTGTATCGGCGCTGCGAGGATCCCGAACGAACATCCGGCCTGGAAGACTCTCTCCTTCTTGACTGCGCGCGCGCAAGGTTAGCCTGCATTTCTATTTCTCACCGCCAGAGCGCCAAAGCACTCGATACGTCCGCCCTGATTTCGTTGCGCTTGCTCGCCGAGATCGATGTAAGGTCAAGTACACCTCCGCGCACCAAGGGGCTCGCGCCTCGTCCTGACGGCTTGCTCATGCATTTCGCCTCGTCGAGTGGTGCGAAATCCAGGCTAGGGATTATATCCCAAAGCAACCAAACCCCATGACATCCTTTGGCAGGCTCCCCTTTGGTCAAGTCGGCAGCATCGCCTGTAAACGAGCGTGCTATAATCCCTTGGTTTCAGTCTGTCCCTTCCCCATGCGTGGCTCAGTTGCCGTAGGCGAGCTCGCAAACAAACCAAAAGGCAGGAAAGATTCTCAGTAGAATGGCTCATAACATTTATCTCGGCAATCTCCCCGACTGGGTAACCGCCGCCGACATCAAGTCTTGGCTGGACAGCAGCGATCTGGTGTGCGATTCGGTACGCGTGATTCGAGATTTCGAAACACAGGAATCGAAGGGCTATGCCTTCGTAGAAGCTCCGAATCAGGAGGAGATGGAGGCCATCATTCAACGCTTCAATCGTGCGCCGATTGACGGCAAGCTGTTGCGCGCAAAGACCGCCCATCCCAAGAGCGACCGCCCGGCCCAGAACCGCTCCCTCCGTAAGAGGCGGCGCAGGCGGGATGCAACCGACGACCAAGCGCTGCCGAGCGAGTCGAAATCGATGCAAACCGGTTCCGAAGACAAGAAGACCCTCCAGGACGAATCGGTGGGCACACTCGGCGAAGTGTTGCAGAAAGCTCTCTAAACAGCAAGCGCCCTCTTCAGCTCAGCCTTGGTCAGTTACGTCGCTCGGGAACGTTCGTGACCCAGTCCAGGATGCGGTCCATCGGTTGAGCTTGTTCGGAAATCCCGGTGGCTATTTTCACCGATGCGGCCCGGCTGTCGTCGGTTCGGATTCTGCCTTCTTCGGAGCCGGTCGTCATTACACGAAGTGACTTCTTCTCGAACCGCAGGCCCTCGGGATGCCATAGGGCCAGCACCGCTGCCCCGTCCCAGAGGTAATAGCGGCCGGTTTGGATCAGATGCTCGACCGCCCCGAGGATTCCTGTGGCCAGACGAGCACCGTAAGAACTGTTACGCTTCAAGCGGTCCAACCACGCTTGATTCAAGGGCAGTTCATTCGTCACGTCCATTGGAACGATCGTGATGTCGAGCCCTTGAGCGGCCATCGCGATCACCCGGTCCGCTCCGACCGGGTCCACAAAGAAGTTGTACTCGGCTGTCGCCAGCGCTTCGGGTTCCTCTGGGTCCCGCACGTTTCCTGGTACTCGCAACGCCCCGCCCATCACGACAAGCCGCTGGACCTTGCCGAGCAGATCCGGGCGCCGGTCAAAAACAGCCGAGATGTTCGTCAACGGTCCCGTCGCCAGGACCGTTACCGGTTGCTCGGCGTTCTCGAGCACATCCACCAGCAACGCAACGGCGTCGTGGGGATCCGATCGCACATCCAGACCCTGGAGCATCGGAAGAGTCCTCAAGTGGAAGCTAGAATCCCGCCATGTCTCGGGGAAGCTGTTCCGTCCGCGCAAGGCAGGATCGTGCCCCGCCACTGGGACATCGAGCCCCATGGCATCCAACAACAGGGCGGACGTTTCGACAGCGCTGTCGCGGTATCCCAGCCCGTAGCTGACTGTCACGCCACGCAAGTCACAACAGCGCGAACCGGCCAGCATCAGCAGCGCGATGTAATCGTCCGGCGCCCCGTCGTGATCCAGGATCAGCGGAATCAAACCACGCTCGTCGACGCAGCTATTGAGCACCAGGACGACTGTCACGAGCGCACTTACAAGCCACGTTCGAGGTCTCATTCCCTTAGCAACAACCTTGGCGAACCGTAGACGGTGGCGAACCATTAGCAGCCCATGGCAAAAGTCACGCAGGCGGCGTTACGCGCCTTGGGGCTAATAACGCAATGAGTAGCCTCTTCAGGAACGCAGTAACGCAATCTCCGCACAGTCAGTAGGAAGCGGCGCATAACCCTTCGGGCGACGGACGTTTGCGGCCGTCGGATTTGTCGTTCGTCGGAGGAGATCACCCGGATCGCCATCCTCCTCACTTCGCGCCGAGCGACCGCAGTAGCCCGCCGCGCCTCCCACGGGACTTTTGCCACGGGCTTGTCTATTAATCTGGGTATCCGGGCATTAGGGAGAACCCGGCCCAT
>JAPPLB010000178.1 GCA_028819575.1 Bryobacterales bacterium
CAACGAAGTCCTGGCGGTCGTATCGTGTGCTTCGACCGTCGGGTGGTGAGAAATGTAGGCTAAACATGCCTTTGGGACGACCCCGATCTACGCTACGTTCCGGGCAAACTCATCCGGCGGGCTCCTGCAGCCGGACGGCGGGACTCTCCGGAATGCATCGACGTCATTTGCCGAACGCTCCCCGCCGCGTCGTCATCTCTCACCCGGATGTCTCAATCGAGCCGCAGGACTTTTCCGGCCCCGAGGGGCTCGAAGTTCGACCCATATGCTTCCGCAAAGAGCGCCTTGGCAAGATCTCCGGTGCAATGCGCCGGCATCACGCGCTTCACCTGCAGTTCACGCAGACGCCGGATTTGCGTTTGGATCTGACGCTCGTTCTGCCGAAACATGTGAAAACCGCCCAGCAGGAGCCGAACCGAGTCTGCGCCGCGCTGCTGCTGCACTTTCTCGACGATCGTCACGATGCCCGGGTGGCTGCATCCGACGATGAGCACGATCCCTCGGGACGTCTCGATCGCCAGCGATTGCTCAGGCGGATCGCCCACGATCATTCCGGTCGAATACGCCCCCGGGATCAACTCGTACGGCCGCGCCTCCCGTTGCACCTTCATGCCGATCGCCGCTGCCTCATCGAACGCCTTCTCGTAAAAGGCTTCCAGAAAATGAACGCTCATCCGCGTATTCAGGGGATACAGCTCATACAAGCCATTGCGATGATCCGGATGCTGATGAGAAATCATGGCCGTCTCGATGGAAGACGGCTCGATCCCCATCCGTTCGAGGTTCGCGAGAAACAGCTCCGGTTTCGTCCCCGAATCGAACAGCGCCCGCCGGCCGCGGAACGTCACGGCGGAAGAGAAGCCCCAGTCGGCAGGGACGTCCTCTCGGACCGAGGTATTGTCGTAGATGACGCGGATCTCCAGCTCGGGTTCAGCGGCCGGCAGGGCGAGAACACCCCATGCCAACACGAAAGCCGCCGCAAGACAGGGTGGTTTCATACGCCAAGACCGTTCGCTCGAAGAAAAAGCCCTTCGAGAACGGTAGGCGGAGCATGACGCCGGCGGACCGCTTGATCGCGGACGTCCGCCACGAGTCCGGCAGCCGGCCGCTTCAGGACGAGTTCCTCGTGCTCCGATCAACATCTCCACTTCGGACACTTTACTTCAATCACGAACGACTCGCTCTATCGGTTTCATCACGCAAAGCAGGCACGGCGGCGAAAGTAACGGCAGAATGCCCGTGGGTACGAATACCAGATCGACGTAGAGAGGACTCGCCCGCCTCCTTCTGCTTGAGTCCCTCAGCGCTTGGCGGCGCGATCCGGGCTCGTTCGACGTCGTGCTGCGAGGTCGAAGCGGGACTTTGGCCACGGGACTCTAGAACAGCAGGCGGAAGCCGATTTGCATCTGGAAGGGAGCTCCGGGGATGTTGCCCGTCAGATATTCGCCGTCCACGCTGCGGGTCTGGGCGAAGTTGGGGTTCGTCGGCATTCCGCTCAGCCCGCACGCCAGGTCGCGCGAGCTGGCGCAGTAGTTGGCGACGGTGGGATACCCCCGGTTCAGAGTGACATTGTCGAGGTCGAGGAGGTTGAAGAACTCCAGCGAGACTAGTGCCTGCCGGTTCTCGCCGAGCGGGAAGCGCTTTTGGACCCGCAGGTTGGTGTTGGCAATCGGCTTGTCGCGGAATGCGTTTCTCGTGAACGGCACGCCGGGGGCGCTGAAAGGGCGGTCGGCACCGCCCCGGTCCTCGTTCGAATCCGTGCCCATGCGCGCGTCGAACGGGGCGCCCGACAGGATGTGCATCCCGGTCGAGACGTCGACGCCGCCGCGCAGCATGATCACGCTGTTCAGGTGGAACTGGTGCCGGCGGTCGAGCGCGCTCGGACCGTACTCCGTAATCAGGTCGTACGCGTTCTCATAGGCAACCCCACCTGCCGATCGCTCGTTATCGTCGTTCGATTCGTTCTTCGATAGCACATAGTAGGCGTTCAATTGCCCCCAGGAGCGTCGGACCTCCGAGCTGATCGTCAGCGCGCGGTAAAGTGCCGACGCGGTCGACTCGCGCACGGTGATGCTGTCGAGTGTCGAGACCGGACGCGCCGTTCCACTCCGCAGGCCGAAGAACGGGCGTTGCGCCGGATCATCGGAGCGCACGGTCGGCAGCGGCACGTTGAGGTCGCGGTTACGTTCCAGGCGGACCGTGTCGACGACGAGCACGTCCGCACCCAGCGACCAGTCAGGACGGATCTCGCGCTGCACCCCGCCGCCGGCCTGTCTCGCCATCGGATTCCGGAAGTCCTCGTCCATCATGGTTACTCCGGCGCCGGCGAACGGGTTGTTCTCGATCCCGAGCGCGCTCGCGATGGCCGACATCTGGTCCGGGGTCAATGTCGGCAGGTTGTCGAGCGTCCGCTCGTTGAGGTCGATCCCGATAAGCCGCATCTGCTCGTACAGGGTGTCGTGAGGATTCTCCTGCGGAACACGGAACGGCAGGGCCATCGTGACGTCACCGGGCGGCAGGCGGAAGTTGTTGACCGGGGCGGCCAGCAGCAGCAGAGGGGTTCGTGCGTAGTAGATGCCCGTGAACCCGCGCACCACGGTTTTGGCGTCGCCGGTCGGATCCCACGCGAATCCGGCCCGTGGCCCGAACTGAGCGCCGCTGCTCGGAATGGCCGCAGGGGCCACGGTACGGCCGATGGGGAAGGTGACGCCGCGCAGTTGGTCGAGCAGGATGTCGTTGCCGGCGTCCGGGGTCGGGTTGAACTGCCCGTCCCAGCGCAGGCCGTAGTTGATCGTCAGGGTCGGGGTCACCCGCCACTCGTCCTGCACGAACAGGCCGGCCTCGTCGGTTGCGAACGACGCTTTCAGATTGCCGATCTGCTGCCGGTAGATCAGCGATCGCGAGTCGAAGCGGTTCGGTATGGCGCCGCCGACGCCGATGATGTCCAGCGTCCTTTCGACGTCCGACCCAAAAACGAGATATCCGCCGTTCTGGAAGAAGCCGAACATCTGGTCGATGAAGACGTGGTTGTAGTCGAAGCCCACCTTGAGGCTGTGGCCGCCGGCGAGCCACGTCACGTTGCCGCCCGCCTGTGCGCGCCAGTCGTACTGAGTCGTCGGGCGGAAGCTGCGGGTCCCGAACTCGCCGAGCGAAAGGTCGACGAGCGGCTTGAGAGCGTTCGCCAAACGCGGCCGGTCCTCGCGCGAATACTGCCCCCGCAACTCGAATACCAAGTCGGACGACGGCGCGCTCGTGAACTGGCCGACCGCGGTCTGCGTGGAGTCCTCCTCCGTGCCGTTCGTCTCGAGCGAACGGTGGGTTGTCGGGGTGATGATGCCGCCGACGCCGTCAGAGTTGAGCGCCTTGTTGGTGCTGCCGTTGTAGCGGATGTTGAAGCGGTGCGCGTTCGCCAGATTGAAATCGGCGCGCGTGAGCCACGCCCGCGAGTCGTTAGTCACTTCGAAGGGCGTCTCGAAGCCCCGGAAGTGGTCGTATCCTTCGCGGCTGGCCTCCGTCGGTGTGAAGCCGTCGAGCCGCACGAAGCGCACCTCGCGCGGCGCCTTGAACTCTTGCTGCTCGTAAGCAGCGAAATAGAATGCGCGGTCGCGCACGAGTGCGCCGCCCAGCGAGCCCCCGAACTGATGCTGGGTGGGGGCCGCATCTTGCAGGAACGCGTTCTGGGCCGCGAGCTTCTCGGACCGTAGCAAGTAGAAGACCGACCCGCTCGTGCCGTTCGCCCCCGACTTGGTGATGGCGTTGACGAGCCCGCCAGTCGAACGACCGAACTCGGGCGAGTAGCCCGCCTTCACCACCCGGAACTCGCGGATCGCCTCCTGCGGGATCGTGAACGTGAACTGCGAGCGCTCCCCGCCGCGTATGCCGCCGAAGAACGGCTGGTTGTAGTCGGCCCCGTCGATGCTGATGTTGCCGTTGATTCCGCGCTGCCCCGCTAACGATATCTGGCCGCGCTGCGGTTCGACCTGCGCCGTGGGCGTCAGGGAGACGAAATCGTGGAACCGCCGGCCGTTGATCGGGAGGTTCGATATCGCCTGGCCGTCGAGCGTCACGTCGGACGTATCGGTGGTCGTTTCGACTACGGACGTTTGGGCGGTCACAGTAATCTCTTCGGCCACGCCTGCCGGCGCGAGCCTGAAGTTGATGGTCCTGCTGGCTCCCACGGTGAGCGTCACCTCGCCCAGCTCGCCCGTGTCGAAGCCGGAAAGCTCCGCTCGCACTTCGTAGCGGCCGGGCGGCAAGAGCAGGATGTGGTAGCGGCCGGCGACGTCGGAGACGCCGGATCGCACAAGGCCGTCGTCGAGGTTCACGGTGGACACGGTTGCGCCCGGAAGGACGCCGCCGGTCGTGTCTTCCAGCAAGCCGATGATCTCGGCGGTAGTCGCCCGGTTCTGGGCGAGCGCCGGAAGCGGGATCAACATGATGGAAATCAGGGTCAAGCACGCGCCCAAGTGAACCATCAGAGTGATCCCGACTGTAATCTTGCAAGAGGTCGTTCACTCGGTCCTGAACGAGAAACCGAGGCTGTCAAGAACATCGTTTCACGCAGGGAAGACCGACTGAACATCCATCAGAATACAAGTTGACCCCGCAAAGTCGGCCGGGTCTTCTCCGGCCGGTCCTCGACGAGCGCCGACTGCGGGGATCCACAACTTCTTGTCGGGCGCCTTGCATTCAATCGCGCACGACTCGCGTTATCGGCCCCATCACGAAGAACAGGGATGCCAGCGAAAGCAGCGGTAGAATGCCGATGAGGATGAACACCGGCGTGAATGAATAGGTGTCCGCGATGGTACCCACCAGTTTGGTGAACAGCACGCTGCCCAGTCCGGCGCCCATGCCCGAGAATCCCGACACCGACGCAACAAGCCGGGGGCTCACCAGGTCCGCCGGGAGAGTCAGAGTGTTGGTCGAATAGGCATAGAACGAAAGCAGCGCGATGCTCGACAACAGCAGCGCCGTCACGTCCGACTCGACGAGCCCCACGCCAATGCTCGACATCATCATCAGGCCGGTGACGAGCATCACGGTTTTCCGAGCGCGGTTTACGCTCCAGCCGCGTTCGATCAGCCGCCCCGAGATCCCGCCGCCGAGGAAACTGGCGAAGATGGCCGGCAGAAAGACAATCCACAGATGGTCGCGGATGCCTTCCATCTGGTAGCCGCGTTCATCCACGAAATACTTCGGCAGCCAGGCCAGATAGAACCAGAGAATCGTGTCGGAAAAGAAACGCACGAACGCAACGCCCCAGACTTGCCGGTAACGCAACACGGCTCGCCAGCCGGCCAGGACCCCTTGTTTCTGTGGGCTTTCCGGCTTCTGCGACTGCTCTTGACGGAGTTCGTCAAGCTCATCTCGCCGCATGAGCCAGTGTTTCTCCGGAGAGCGATAGAACCACAGCCAGAGCGGCGCCCACAGGAAACCGGTGGCGCCGACGATCACGAACATCCAACGCCAGTCCGTCCAGAGGATCAACTGAGCGATGACCACCGGCGCGATCATGGCGCCGAGTCCTGATCCGCCCCCGGAGAAGTACGCCACGCCCAACCCTCGCTGGCGGGTCGGGAACCACTCCGAAATCGCTTTCACCGACGCTGGCCAGTTCCCGGCCTCACCCCAGCCCAACAGGAACCGGAAGATGCTGAGGCTGACAATCCCGCGAGCCGTCGAGCAAAGCATGCCCGACACCGACCAAAACAGCATGATGATCAGGAATCCCGCGCGCGTGCCCAGGACGTCCATGAAGCGGCCCGTCACGAGCTGGCCGATCATGTAGGCCGAGGTGAAAGCGATGTTGATGTTCGCTACGTCATCGTTCGACAGGCTGAATTCTTCGACGATCGCCGGTGTGGCGACCGCGAACGTCTGCCGATCGAGGTAGTTGATCAGGGTCGCCAGGAAAAGCAGCGTGCAGATCCACCAGCGAAGGTTCTTCACGCCGCTCGATGACTGCTTGTCGGCCGGCACAGCGTCAGGCATTGTAACGCATAGGCCGGCTCCCGGCGGCGGGCGAGGCACGCGGTGTCGCTACTGCTGACGGACAGGCTGGCGGCCTTGTAGGTATGATCGTGCCGCCACCTCGTCGTGAGGAGCCGGCGGCCGCAGGCTCCTCACTCGGTTTTAGCCTGCATTTCTCACCACGTGGCGAGGCGAAGTGCGTGAGAGGGCCGTCA
>JAPPLB010000001.1 GCA_028819575.1 Bryobacterales bacterium
TCCTGACGGCCCTCTCACGCACTTCGCCTCGCCGCGTGGTGAGACATGCAGGCTACCAGCCAACCTAGGCCCGGGAGAGCGAGTTCAATAGAATTTCCTTGCGAGCGGGTTAGGAACTCCCATGGGCGGACACGTCGAGGCTTTAACCTGCATTTCTCACCACCCGACGGTCGAAGCACACGATACGACCGCCAGGACTTCGTTGCGCTTGCTTGCCGTGCTCAACGTACTGTCAAGTACGCCTGCGCGCGCCAAGCAGCTCGCGCCTCGTCCTGACGGCCCTCTCACGCACTTCGCCTCGCCACGTGGTGAGTAATGCAGGTTAATCTGGTTTTACCACCGAATCGGACGCCCACTCCAATCCCAATCGCGAGGATAAGGGCTTCCCAACAAGCTGAACCGGCTGTACCCTCCGGTTCACGTTACTCGGCGGGACTGGAACGATGACCTCCACATCCGGTTCCCAGCTTCGGACAAAGGCCTCCGCCGCATCGATCAACTCACCCACGACGGTCAGCTTATTGTTGTTCTTCAGTTGGTAGAGAAGTTCTCCGACTGGCGAGCGCCGCGTGTCGAACATTGGATATCCGTATTCGTTGTGCCCGATGAACTCGCTGTGGCGTGTGTGCCAGTCCAGAGCGAAGCCGGCCTTCCAGCGACCGAGAATCCTGATGGGAGAGAAATCAACCATTCAGTCTGTCACTTTGAAAGCAAAGGGTACGACGAGCATATCGAGCGAGTCAAAGGTCACGCCACGCTTCCTCGTCCTCGGGCGAGACCCACTCGCTCAAAATCTCGGAGAGGCCCTGCAGGCAGCCGTCCCGGCCCGGCGTCACCTTGCGCACCACCAGATGATTGCCCTCGATCTCAAAAGCGATCACATCACCCTCACTCAAGTCGGCGGCGTCACGGATGCTCTTGGGGATGGTGGTCTGTCCACGCGCGGTGATCTTGGCAAGTTCCATTTGCTTACTTCACCACTATTCTGATTATTCAGATAGTAAGGCATGACAGAGCGAAGCGCAATTCGAAAACCCCGTGACTCGTGTTTCGTGTCTCGTGATTCGTGAAAACCTAAAACGCCCGGCAGGAGGTATGGTCGTGGCTCCATGGCGGCATTAAAGGCCGTGTTTCGATAAAAAGCCGTGTCTCGTGTTTCGTGTCTCGTGAAAACCTCGGAATTCGCGCTGGCTTGCGCCGCGCGCGGAAAAAGCCGTGTTTCGTGTCTCGTGATTCGTGTTTCGTGAAAACCTCGGAATTCGCGCTGGCTTGCGCCGCGCGCGTGAAAGGCCGTGTTTCGTGACCCGAGGGGTGAAGGAGGCGATCTGGCAAGCACGCCTGCGCGCGCCTTTTTCCTCCGCCCGGCTTGCGCCTTTTTCCTCCGCCCGGCTGGCGCCTAGTCCTGACGGCCCTCTCACGCACTTCACCTCGCCGCGTGGTGAGAAATGCAGCCTGAAGGATGAGCCGATCAACGGAATCCCGAGAAAGATTACCCGTCCTGGAAATGATATCTCAATGTGATATCATTTCCGGGTGAGGAAGAAACATCGCAGGACTTTAGCGACGATCTTCATGCGGCCCACCCAATCCGGCGTCACTTGGGCTGATATCGAATCGTTGTTCACCGCCTGCGGGGCCTACATCGAGGAACGGGAAGGCTCCAGGGTCTACGTCGAATTGAACGACGTGGCAGGTCACTTCCATAGACCCCACCCTGGGAAAGAAGCCCGAAAGGGTGTTGTGGACTCGGTAAGGCGATTTCTGAAGGAGGCAGGAATAGAACGATGATGGAACACAAAGGGTACCGTGCGACCGTTACTTTCGATGACGCGGCCGGCGTCTTCCATGGAGAGGTGGTGGATACTCGGGACGTGATTGTGTTCGAGGGCACTACCGCCGCTCAACTCAGGAAGGAGTTTGAATTCTCGGTGGACGACTATCTGAAGGTCTGCGAAGAAAGAGGCAGGACTCCGGATAAACCCTTTTCCGGGAAGATTCCCCTTCGGATTCCTCCAGAGATTCACCGGGCGGTTACGGTAGCCGCCAAGGCACAGGGCAAAAGCCTCAACGCCTGGATCACCGAGACCCTGAAGGAGGCGGTTGGAAAGACAGTCAGGCCGCGCCGGCGGACAGCAATATGAGGAAAAGGCCGTGTTTCGAAAAAATGCCGTGATTCGTGTTTCGTGTCTCGTGATTCGTGAAAACCATGGGAGGGGGCTTGGTTCGCTCCAGAAGAAATGTCTGACGGCCAGTGAACCGGAAAGGCCGTGTTTCGTGACCCGAGGGGTGAAGGAGGCGATCTGGCAAGTACGCCTACGCGCGCCTTTTTCCTCCGCCCGGCTTGCGCCTAGCCCTGACGGCCCTCTCACGCACTTCGCCTCGCCACGTGGTGAGAAAAGCGGGCTAGGTCGCTGCTCCACGGCGCGGGAAATGGGTTGAGCGGAGGCGACATATATATAAGAGGTATCGAGAGATTTTGCCGAGCCGGGCATTATCCTGATTCGAGATAGAACGCGACGCGCGAGAATTGTCTTGCCGCAGCCGTTCTTTCGCTCACCGCGTTGACGCCGGCCATCTGCATCATCGTTCAGGGGGCGCAGGCTCCCGCGTTCGCGAACCAGACACTGCGCAGTTTCGAGATTTTGCGCAACGTCAGCGAACGGCAGGCGCTGGAGCGCGCTCGGGCCGACTGCTTTCTGTGGATGACGGGCGGCCGGGAACTGCGGCCGCAGGCGTTCGAGGAGTGCCTGTGGGGGCTGCAGGCCCACGAATGGGTGACGTGGGCCGATACCGGCGCGGCCCCGCCGCCGTCGGTGCGACAAGCCGCCGGTCCGCTGGGAGTGACCCGCTCGACCCTGGCGACCAGCGAGGCGCGGCGGACGGGGGCGGTCTGCCGCCTTCCCTGGAAGTGCCGGCCGGCGCCGGCGAGGGGCGGCGCGCGGGGGGCGGCAGACGAGGGGCTGTCCCAAAAGAGCGCCGCGAAGCCCGAGGACGACCCGCCGCGCGCGGACAGTGGCCCGCGCCAACACCTTCGGAACGCCGGTCTACTGTCGCCCGGCGCGTGGTTGCGCCATCCGCTGCGCTGCGCCGCCCGGCTGCTTCCGCTGCGCTTCAAGCAGAGCGTCAACCGGTGGGCCGGCCGGGGGGTTTTCGACCTTTCGTACTACCTGCAGTTCCGCCCTCGCAGCGTGCTCATCGACGGGGGCATGATCGAGCCCCTGGAATACAGCGTTCCCCGAGCGGACGGACGCCGCCGCATCGCGCTGTGCACGCCGCATCTCGGTTTCGGCGGCGCCGAGAGCGCGCTGCTGGAAATCGCGCGGCAGTTCGACCGCTCGCGGTTCGAGCTCTTTCTCACCGCGACCGGGTCCAGCGACCGGCGCCTGCTGCCGCGATGGCGCGAAGCGGTCGACCACATCCACGACCTGCGCCAACTGCTGCCGGAGGAGCGTGTCGCGGGGGCGCTCTATTCGATGGCGGTCAACTGGAAATGGGACGGCCTGGTCGCGCAGAACACGCCGCTCGCCTACAGCCCGCTGCCGGCGCTGAAGGAGAAGCTGCCCGGCCTGCGGGTCATCGACATCGTCCACGACACCGACGAGGAGGGGAACTTCTTCGCCGCGCTGGACGCCGGCGACTGGATCGACCGGCGCGTCGCCGTCAGCGAGAAGGGCAGGCGGCGGCTGATCGACATGGCGGTCGACGAGGACAGAATCCGCCTGATCCGAAACGGGGTCGACCTCGAGCAACTCAAGCCCGGGCCGAGGGGCCATGACCGGGGGCCGGCGAGAATCGTCTTCGCCGGGCGGCTGATCGAGCGGAAGCGGCCCTTGCTGCTGCTGGACATCGACCGGGAACTGCAGCGCGACCCGCCCGCCGAGCCGTACGAGTTCATCGTCGCCGGGGACGGCCCCCTGCTGTCGGCATTGCGCTCGAAGATCCAGTCGGGGCGGCGGCAAGGGCGCTTCCGGTTGCTGGGCCACGTCGAGCCGCTGTCCGCGGTGCTCGGGGGCGCGGCGGCGCTGATCGTCACCTCCAGCGGGGCGGGACTGCCGCTGGTGATTCTCGAAGCCCTGGCGATGGAGGCGCCGGTGATCAGCTCGCGGGTGGGCGCCGTCGAGGAAGCGGTGCGGCCCGACTGCGGCATCCTGGTGGAGAACGACGGCCAGGAAGCCGAGACGTTCGCGGACGCCATTCGCGAACTGCTGTCCGACAGCCGACGGCGCCGCGAGATGGGCCGGGCCGGACGGGCCCTGGTGGAACGGAACCACGACCTGCGGCGCGCCCAGGCCGGCTACCGCCGACTGATCGAAGAAGTGTTTATTGATAAAAGCCGTGTCTCGTGATTCGTGATTCGTGATTCGTGAAAACCTCGGAATTCGCGCTGGCTTGCGCCGCGCGCCTTAAAGGCCGTGAATCGTGTTTCGTGTCTCGTGTTTCGTGACCCCTAAAACCCGGGAGTCGGGGCGGCCTTGGCTCCACGGCGGCTTGGGTGAGAAAGGCCGTGTTTCGTGTTTCGTAAAAAACCGCTTGGGGGTTTGGGGTGGCTCATCGAGGAAGCGTTCAGAGCAACCCCGGGTGCTTGATTAGCCTGCATTTCTCACCACCCGACGGTCGAAGCACGCGATAAAAGGCCGTGATTCGTGTCTCGTGTTTCGTGTTTCGTGAAAAACCGGTTGGCCGGGCTTCGGGTGGCTCTTGTTGGGGTCGCCGGTGAGATGGGAAAGGCGGTGTTTCGTGTTTCGTGTTCCTTGTCGCGAGGGCCGATGCTTTGCTGTGAGGGAAATGGGATGAGAGGAGGACATATATATAAGAGGTATAGCCTGCATTTCTCACCACCCAACGGTCGAAGCACGCGATACGACCGCCATGACTTCGTTGCGCTTGCTTGCCGTGCTCGACGTACTGTGCAAGTACGCCTGCGCGCGCCAAGCGGCTCGCGCCTTTTTCCTCCGCCCGGCTTGCGCCTAGTCCCGACGGCCCTCTCACCCACTTCGCCTCACCGCGTGGTGAGACATGCAGGCTAGGAATTGAGCAACCTCTGTCCGCGTGGGGGCGGAGCTTTGGGCGCCTCGACGGGTGACGGAGATCGCCGCAGCGGCGTTCGCGAACCGCGCCGCGCTCCCGAAAGCCTGCCCTTCGCTCAACGCCACCGCCAGAGCGGCGTTGAAGGTGTCGCCGGCGGCGGTGGTGTCGACCGTTTCGACGACGAATCCTTCGGCGGCAAAAGAGTCGCCTCCGACCAGGCTGCAGCAGCCCCGCCGGCCCAGTTTCAAGACGACGTTGCGGGCTCCCGAGGCCCGGAGGCGAACGGCGGCGGCCAAGGCCTGCTCGACCTGCCCGGTCTCGAGGCCGGGTTCATCGAGAAGGAGGGCGGCTTCGGTCTGATTGGGGGTGAGGTAATCGACAAGAGAGAGCAACTCCGGCGCGAGCGGGCGGGCCGGCGCCGGGTCGAGCATGGTGACCGCGCCGCGGCCGCGGGCCAGCCGCAGACCGGCCTCGACCGCGTCGAGAGGAATCTCGAGCTGGCACAACAGGAAGTCGCCGGCCTCGATAGCGGTAAGACGTTCTCGAACGAGCCGGGGGGTCACGGCCGCATTGGCGCCCGGCGAGATCACGATCGAGTTCTCGCCGTCCGGGAAAACGGAGATGAGGGCAACGCCGCTGGCCCGGCCGCAGCGTCCGATGCCGCCCGTCATCACGCCGGCATCCCGCTGGCGGTCCAACAGGAAATCACCGAACGCGTCGCAACCGACCTGCCCAACCATCACGGCCTCGGCCCCGAGCCGGGCCGCCGCCACCGCCTGATTCCCGCCCTTACCTCCCGGAAAGATCGACAGTTCGCCGCCGGTGAGGGTTTCACCCGGCCGCACCGGACGCGGAATAGCGACGACCAGGTCGGCGTTCAGGCTTCCGAGTACGAAGATTCGGGGCATGGATTCAAGATAAGGCCGGAAAAAGGCCGTGTCTCGTGATTCGTGATTCGTGATTCGTGAAAACCTTAACCCGCGGCAGGAGGTATGGCCGTGGCTCTCGGGCGGCTTGGGTGAAAGGCCGATGAAAAGGCAGGCTCAGGCTGAGCTTCAGCCTGCATTTCTCACCACCCAACGGTCGAAGCACGCGATACGACCGCCAGGACTTC
>JAPPLB010000049.1 GCA_028819575.1 Bryobacterales bacterium
ATAGAGTGGTCCCGCTCAGCAACGCTGCTTAAATAGGGGGATGTTTCAGGTCAGAAACGATACCCGATGCCCGCTTCGAGAGATTTGGAGGCAGGCGCATCGAGGTAGGTAATGACGTGCGAGTAACCTACTCGCAAGACAATTCGCGGTGCAAGATTCAGCAGGATTCCGGCTTTGAGAATCAAGGGCGTGACCGATACTGCATCTCTGGATTCCACAAATTCTTCCTCGCGGACAAGGCTGGTGCTTCCATCAGGATTCTCTTGTTCGAAAGCCTGTTGATACCTGATATGTTGACGCTGATGCTCTAGCCCGAGGCCACCGCCGGCATAGATCGAGAATCGATCCCTCCTCCACAGCCTGACGAAGGACGGCAGAATGGCAACCAGTCTTTGCGTCGTAAGGTCATTATTCTGAACTCCGGGGTTCTGTCGGTAGAACTCTGAAAAAGGGTGGTAATCATAGGGTCCGTGCGGCCCCTCATTGACTTCCAGGTGGCTTGTGACTCCATCGATCATCAACGCCCAATTCGATCTCACGGGAAACAGGGCCCCCACCCCGAAATGTGGCCTCCATTCCCGGTTCTTCAACACGTGCTGGCTGTTCCCGAAGTAGTAGACCCCGGACATTCCGTAGATCTCCACCGCGGGATCTCGTTGCTGCGCTCGAAGCTGTTCCCAACCGCATAGGTGCAATGTTATCGCCGCCAGGATGAGACAGTAAGCACGGGCGCACCAAGGACGGGGGTTGACCGGGCTGATCAGGTTGCTCATGGGCTTCATCCCTTGTCGATCTCCAAGTAGGTTTGGTGGACGGCATGTCCACGTGCTTTCGGATTCCAGTTTCGCCCGACATCATCCAGGATTGCACTCTTTGCGGTCCATGTGCCTCCCGGATTCCCCCTGCCGGCCTCTCGAACCGGTTCCGGGCGAGTGGTAGGCTGAAAGTTAAGGAAATCATGAAACTGAAAGTGGTGGTTCATGAAGCAGAGGAGGGCGGCTACTGGGCGGAAGTGCCATCCATCCCAGGATGTGCGACCCAGGGAGACTCGTTTGAGGACCTGCTGAGCAATCTCTACGAGGCGGTCGAGGGGTGTTTGTCCGTCGAAGTCCGGGATATTCCCGTTTCTGAGGCGGACAGGATCATCGAGATCGCCGTGTGAGGGCCATTAGCGGAAAGCAGTTCTGTCGGCTGATCGAATCTCGAGGCTGGCGGTTGAAGCGGGTCAGAGGCAGCCACCACATCTACGTGAAGACGGGGACCCCCGCCCGCGTCTCGGTCCCGGTGCATAGCGGCGTTCTGAAACGCGGCCTCCAGAAGCACTTGATGAAGATCGCGCAGATTCAGGATTACGAACTGTAGCTTGTTGCTGGCTGTGGCCGAACCTCGTGACGATGTCGGAGTTATCGTTGGAATCCGAGCGATAAGGCCAAGACGCGCGCAGGTGTGCTTGGTCGTATATCGGGCACGGCAAGCAAGCGCATCGAAGTCACGGCGCCCGCCGGGACAGGCGGCGTTCTTGCGGGACTCTATGTTCCAGTCCAGGCGCAGGCCAACCAGACATGGGCAACTATACGGAAACGTGAGTGATGGTGGACCGCATGGGACTCGAACCCACGACCTCGGCATTGCGAACGCCGCGCTCTCCCAACTGAGCTAGCGGCCCACGGAAGGGACTACCTGAAAGCGAGTATATCACGGGGTTTTGCGGGCTTCCTTGGCTCGGAAAGGCTGCTTGCCGGCGCTGAAACGACGTTCCGGACGACTCAGGCGGCCTCGATGGTCTTCACCACGTCCAGGTAGAGATGCCGTACCCGCACGACCCTGAATCCCGCCTTCCTGACGTTGCCGACGGTGTCCCGTATGACCTCGGGCCCCACCTTGCGGCTGATGGGATTCATCATGTGGAGCACCACGTTGAAGGGAAACCAGCGGCTGCCGGTGTGCTCGAACATGCGCAGCTCTCCACCGGGTTTCACTACACGGCGGAGTTCGCGCAAGCCTTTGACCGGATCGGGTACGGAGCAGAACGTGCAGCTCGTGTAGGCCTGATCGAATGTGTCGTCGTCGAAGTCGAGATGCTGCGCGTCCATCTCGTGCAGTTCCAATCGGCCGTCGTACGCTGCTGCTCTTGGCCGGGCCTTCTCGAGCATGCGAGGACTGATGTCGATGGCCGTGATGTCCTGGTGAGGCGGAAAAAACTGGATGTCGAGCCCGGTGCCGACAGCCAGAAAGAGCACTTTGCCTCGCATGGGAGCGAAGAATGCCTGCTTGTGGGGACTCCACCTCTTCTCGGGGCCGTGGGAATTGAAGAAGTCGAAGCCTCGCGCGGCCCCGTCCCATTTCTTTCGTGCTTCGGACGCGCTCATCGGGCATCTCCGGAAAGCACGGCGTTCGACAGATAGGTGAAGCCGAGGACAAACACCCCGATGCAGACACCCCATAGCGCTCCCGCGCCCCCCGCGGTCTCCTGCATCGAGGCTCTCATCGCAACCGCCATGCCGGCCGTCATGGACGTGAGCATCATCGGAATCATCACTTCGAACGCGCCAAACAACAGGCTGCATGCGATCTGGATCGGCATGCCCAACAACATTCCCAGCGCCATCCCGGTGATCATCGCAACCGGCATCGGCCAGTTCACGGTGATGAGTGCGGCCGTGGCGCAGCCGACCGCCGCCCCGGCCAGCATGTTCGAGATCAGATCTCCCAGGATGAAGTACGGCCGGGTTTCCATGTCAGTTCTCCCAGGACGAGGTGCGGGAGGCTTTGCATCCGAGATCCCGCTGGAAAAAAACTACTTCAACCAGTCGTCCAGGTGCTGCGCGACAAAGGTGTCGTCATTCAGGTGCGGATAGGCTTTGTGAACCCGGTCGATCTCGTCGAGCTGTCCCGGCGAGAGTGTTTCCTTGGGATTCAGGCACCATCGGCCCTCCAGCAGGCCTTGGCGGCGCAGAAGCTCGTGGATGCCCGGAATGCAGCCGGCGAACTGGTGTTGCGGGTCGAAGGCCGCGGCGTTTGCGTCGGTGATCTGCGCCCCCATGGTCAACATCCGTTGTGGGATGGGCGCCTGTGGTTCGGCCGCCAAACGGTGGCACTCCTGCAATTGCAGGACTGCCTGCCGCGTCCAGAACGCCCAATGACCGAGCAGGCCGCCGACAATGCGTATTCCTGTGGCACGCTGGTCTTGCGACAACCGGTAGTTGGTCAGCAGGTCGGCGATAATCGTGTCGTCATTGCCGGTATAGAGAGCAATGTCCTGCGCTCGGCCCGCTTCCTTCACGGCTCGCACGACATCCAGCGTCTGATAACGGTTGAACGGTGCGATCTTGATCGCCACCACGTTTTCGATCTCGGCGAAGCGCCGCCAGAACGCGTAGGGTAGAATGCGGCCTCCCACCGAGGGTTGCAGGTAGAAGCCGAACACGGGAATGACTTCAGCCACCGCTTGCACATGAGCGATGAGCTGGTCGACGCTCGCGGCCGCCATGGCTCCGAGGCTCAGCAGTCCGGCGTGGTATCCGAGGTCCGACGCGGTCCGGGCTTCGGCGACAGCTTGCCGGGTCTGACCGCAAACGCCGGCGACTCGAATGAATCCCGCTTCGTATTTCGGCTCCTCGCCGCGCATCGTCTCGGCCGTGAGCTCGAGCACCGGTCGGAACAGGCCTGTTTCGGGCTCGCGGATCTCGAATTGCGTTGTGTGGACACCGATCGCGATGCCTCCCGACCCGGCCGCCATGTAGTAGCGGGTGAGGGCCCGCTGCCGGCGTTCGTCCAGCTTGCGCCGGTGGTTGAGTGCAAGCGGATGGGCCGGGATGACGCACCCCTTGCGGAGTCGCCGAAGTACGGCTGCGGGCGGCATGGGCGGGTTCGTCATGCGGAACGGCTAGAAGGAGCCTTGACGCTCCTCGAAGTGAGTCGGCTTGCCGAGGCTGCGGCCGCCGTGTTCGACCCAATGCGCGGTCCACGTGATCATCTGGTCGATCGAGACCGTTTCGGGATCAAGCAACTCCCGGCAGTGGGCGGCATTGCTGAGCAGCGCCGTCTCGCTTTCTACGCCTTCAAAAACCGGCTCGATGCCCCAGTGTTCGCCGAACTGCTCTGCCAGCCGGCGCGTCGAAAGCGTTGCGGCCCCCGTCAAGTTGAGCACAAGGGCCGGCGAAGAGCAATGCGCGAACGAACGAAGCGCTGCGGAATTCGCATCCCGTTGCCAGATGACGTTGACATGGCCCATCACCAGTGAAACCGGCTTGCGGGCAAGTACTTTCTCGGCAATGTCGTGCAGCACGCCGTAGCGCAGGTCGATGGCGTAGTTGAGCCGCAGGATCGTGACGGCCGTGCCGTTGCAATTGCTGAAGTACTGAAAGATACGTTCACGGCCCAGGGCCGACTGCGCATACTCGCCGATCGGCCCCGTCGGGTGCGACTCCACCGGCCCGCCGCTCGTAACGGGTGTGAACGGGTACACGTTGCCGGTCGAGAAGCTCACGATGCGCGAGTCGCGAAACCGATCGGCTACGATACCCGGCGCATGGGAGTTGATGGCCCAGGTGAGTGGTTGGTTATCCTGCGTTCCGAATTTCTGCCCGGCCATGAACAGCACGTTGCGGCAATCCGGCAGCTTGTCAACGGCCTCGCGGTCGAGTAGATCGCAGGCAACCGTTTCAACCCCCTCTTTTTCCAGTGGTTCGCGGCTGCCCGGATTCGAAAAACGGGCGGCTCCGATGATCCTCTTGCTCACTCCCGCTTTCTCGCAGGCGCGCCGCGCCAGCCGTATCAGGCTCGGTCCCATCTTGCCGGAAACGCCCAGGACGAGTAGATCGCCCTCCAACTCCGCCATCGCAGCCGCGTCCGCTGCGCTGGGACGAGACAGGGCTTCTTCGAGTTCACCTTCCGTTTCGATGACGGATGAACCTGCTGGGGATGTGGCCGGCATGGACGCAATGCGAAGTCCGGCTAAAGCTCTTCAGGAAAGAGCGCGAAGCCTTTGGGCGGTGGAAGCAGTTCTCTGAGAAGCTCGAGCCGCCGCCGCAGTGGACGGCTTGCCAACTGACGCGGTCCCGCCGCGATGTCAATATCGCAGCACAGCCCGTGCAAATAGAAAGTGAGAGTGTCGGTCATCGCTTGCCGCAGATAGGCCCGCACCGTCTTCGAATTGCGTTTCGGGTCGAGCCCCCGTTGCAGCAGGTCTTCCTTGAGAACCCAGCTTGCCTCGTCGACTTCGCCGTGTGTTTCGCTTTCCAGTTCTTCACGGATCAGGGCGTAGAAGCGTTCGCGTAGTTCGTCGTCAAGTCCGGCCGTGATCAGGTTGGCCAAGCCGTTGAAGAGAACGTAGTGATAGTCTGCCAGGTCCTGATTCTCGACCGCCAGGAACAGGAAGGTGTTGTCGGATTCGTTGAGATAGTGGGCCAGCAGTTGTCTCTTGGCCTCCGGCCGGCGGAAGGTGACCATCTCACTCCGGGAAGCGCTCGTTGGCCGTCTCGCTTTGGCAGGTTTCTTTTCGGCGATTGAGCCTTCGAGATAAGGGACCAGCACAAAACGAAGCCGCGGCAATACCTCGCCGACCTTGGGCGGCACCGCGGCGATGGGATCGAAGAGCCAGCGTCGAAGATCGCCTTCATCCACGGGCATCGCAGTGAAGTAACTGAACGAATTGTTGATGGGCACCATCTGCGAGTGGCATTGCGCTACCAGGGTGCCGACGGGGATCTTGGAGGAGGAGGGCATGTGAGGCGCGGCCGCGCGAGACTCATTCTAACAAAGGGCCTTGGCCGTCTGGACGCTGATTGACCGCGGCGCCCCCCCACAGCCGGACTCCTGCACATGCCGTAAATGCCGCTATCCGAAACACATGCCGGCCTGCCTCTCTCATCGCCTGCGAAGGCGAAGCGCGTGAGAGGCCGGCAGCACGAAACACGAGCCGGGCGGAGGAAAAAGGCGCGCGCAGGCGGAGCGGTCATATCGCCTCCTCTGGCCCTCGGGTCACGTAACAAGAGACACGAATCACGAATCACCGCTCTTTTTGAGCCGCCGCCTTTCCCCCTTTCCCCCTTTTCCTGCCCGTCAGCGTTCCCTGGTTGAGCAACCCCAAGCCCGGCCAACCGGGTTTTCACGAAACACGAATCACGGCCTTTGTGCTTTTCAATGCAGGCTATATCCGTCGAAACAGGCGTGCCGACAGCATGGCCAGCCCGGGCAGTAGAATCGAACCTGCGAACGCCAGCAGGAACGAGTCGGCCTCCACGGCGAATGCGCCGACCGACGCGTACGTTGCCGCAATCCCCAGGTTCGCAAGCCCCGTCAATATCAGGAAGCGGCGGATCGGCATTTCACTCAAACCTGCCATAACGACGGAAGCTTCGGCCAGAACCGGGACAGCCCGGAGCATGACGATCATCCAGTCACCGAACCGTTTACGGAATCTGGCGGCGCGTTCCAACTCGGCCTCGCCCATGAACCGCAGCGCCGCCGCGCGGCCATAGCAAGATCCGAGCACGTAGCCTGCCAGGGCTCCGGCCATCAGGCCCGACCAGGTCGCCGCGGTTCCGTACATCAGCCCGAGCAGGTAGCCGGAAGCCGTAGCCACAAAGCTCGATGGAATCGGCAACAGGATGTCCGCGGCCAACAATCCGACGATCGCGCCGGACGCCGCCATGGGTGAACTCTGCTCATCGATGATCGCCTCGCTCCAGCTCGTAATCCGCTCTTCGAAGATCACGAAGGGCGCAATGATCAACAGTAGTAAACCCAGACTGAGCAGTGACCATCGCCATGTCGGACTCATGGGCATTGTTAGCCTGCCTTTCTCACCACGCGGCGAGGTGAGAAAGGCAGGTTAGCCGCACTCCTCGGCGGAGCGCTTCATTCTAACGATGCATTGCAAGGGCGCCGTCAGGACGAGGTGCGGCGGCCATATCGCCTCATTCGACCCTCGGCTCGCGGAACACGAGACACGAATCACGGCCTTTATCGCCTTGGCTGCGTCAGCGCAAATGAGGGTTTCGTCTATCATGTAGAGGATGTCAGCGGGAGCTGTCGTAACGACCGGCCTGATCGAGCGCGTCGCGTCGCTGGAAGCGTCCGTGAGACGGGTGATTCGGGGCAAACCGGAGGCCGTGCGGCTGGCGGTCGCGTGCCTGTTGGCTCGTGGACATTTGTTGATTGAAGACGTCCCGGGTGTGGGCAAGACGACCTTGGCTCACACCTTGGCGCGCAGCCTCGACAGCCAGTTTCAGCGCATCCAGTTCACCAGCGACATGCTGCCGGCCGACGTGGTCGGTGTTACGGTTTACAACAACACCCGCCAGGATTTCGAGTTCAAACCGGGTCCGATCTTTACCAATTTCCTGTTGGCCGACGAGATCAACCGGACGACCCCCAAAACGCAGTCCGCTCTGCTCGAGGCCATGAACGAGCGCCAGGTCACGATCGAAGGCAACTCCTACCCCCTTCCGGACCCCTTTATGGTGATCGCGACCCAGAACCCGTCCGAATATCACGGAACCTATCCGTTGCCGGAATCCCAACTGGACCGTTTTCTGTTGCGGATCGAGATGGGGTATCCCGACGCTGCGAGCGAGCGCGAGATTCTCCGCTCGCAGCGGCAGGGTTCCATGGATAGTATCGAACTGACCCCGGTTGCGGACGGCGATGATGTCCTCGAGATGCAGCGGCAGGTGGATGACGTGCGAGTGGACGAGAGGGTGGTCGATTATCTGATGGAAATTGTCGAGAAGACGCGTGCGCACGAGCAGTTGGCGCTGGGCGTCAGCCCGCGCGGCTCCATGGCGCTCTTTCGGGGCGCGCAGGCATTGGCGCTGACGGAAGGGCTTACCTATACGACGCCCGATCACGTCAAGCGCCTGGTCAAGCCGGTGTTCGCTCACCGCCTGGTGCCTGATGTTCGGCTGGGTCCCGGCTCCCGTCCTGCCGGACAGTGCTCGCAGATCCTGGAAGAAATCCTCCGTTCTGTTCCGGTGCCGATCTAGGGAGGCGGTTTGCGCACCGCCATCATCGGCCTTCCGCAGGTCGGCAAGACGTCCCTCTTTACGATTCTGACTGGACAGGCGCATTCCGGTCGCATGGGAGCGGCGGCCGTGCAGATCGGGATGGCGGCGGTCCCCGACGCGCGCCTCCACCGCTTGGCGGAGGTTTTCCGTCCCTCCAGGCTGACTCACGCAACGGTCGAGTACGTCGACATGCCTGCTCTCTCCAAGGAGAGCCTGGCGGACGCCGGCTACATCGGCGCCTTGCGTCTGGCGGACGCCTTCCTGCATGTTCTACGGCTTTTCGAGGAAGACACCGTGATGCACGTCGAGGGCGATCTGGACGCGGAACGCGATTGGGGGAACCTCGAGTTGGAGTTGCTGCTGAACGACCTCGTCGTCGTCGAGAAACGCCTGGAACGGGTCGAGAAAGACTTGGGCCGGATGAAAAATCCGGATCTGATCCTCGAACGCGGCCTCCTTCTTCGATGCAAGGAGGCTCTCGAGGCCGACCGGCCCTTGCGCGAGCTTGCCCTCAGCGCTGAAGACGAGAAGCGAATGCGGGGCTTTCAGTTCCTCTCGGCGAAACCGATGTTGTTGGTTCTGAATCTTGGCGAGTCGCAGGCGGACCGGCTCGAGGCGACCGAGAAACAGTACGAAGAGCAGTGGCTGGGCTCTCGACCGAACGTCGCGGTGACCGCGGTGTGCGGCGGCATCGAGGCCGAGATCGCGGAACTGCCTGCCGAAGAGGCGCGCGAATATAGGACGAGCTATGGGCTGAAACAGTCAGGCCTTGAACGTCTCGTTCAGGCGACGTACTCATTGTTGGGCCTGATGTCCTTCCTGACGGCGAGTGAGACCGAGGTAAGAGCCTGGACCATCCCCAGGAACACTCCGGCGGTGAAAGCCGCGGGCGTGGTCCACACGGACTTCGAAAAGAAGTTCATTCGAGCAGAGGTCATCCCGTGGAGGAAGCTGGTCGAACGAAACGGCTACGCCGGCGCCCGTGCGCATGGGGAATTGCGGCTCGAAGGCAAGGAGTACGTGGTTCAGGAAGGGGACGTGCTGATCATCCGACACGGGTAGCCGGCTTTTCTCGCCATGTGGCGGGGCGAAGTGCGTGCGGGTCACGAAACAAGAAACACGGCCGTTTGCAATGGCCCCGGCCTTCTTGCCATACTCGGCCTGCATGAAACAAGCCTGTGGTGTTCTCATCCTGCTATTCGGCGTTGCCGCGGTGGCCGCCGAGCCGCCTTTCTATCACGACAAGTTCAACCTGCTGTACTACATCGATGCCGGCGGTGAGAGGCGCGAAGTGCGAACTCGGAAAGACTGGCAAAAGCGGCGTCAGCACATCCTCGAGAACATGCAGGTCGTGATGGGGCCTGTGCCCGGCGAGCCCAAACCTCCCCTCGACGTCAAAGTGATCCGGGAAGACGACTGGCGCAGCGTGATTCGCCGCAAGATCACGTATCAGGCCAAGAAGGGCGATCGCGTCAATGCCTACCTGTTCATTCCGAAGAATCGTAAGGGGCGGATGCCGGCCATGGTTGTGCCGCACCCGACGTCGACCAGGTTCGGCAAGGGGATCGTGGCGGGCGTGGGAGGACGTCCGCGCCGGGCCTCGGCGCTCGAGCTCGCCGAACGCGGCTACGTCACGATCGCGCCCGATTTCCCCTACATGGGAGAGCCGCAGATGAATCCCTACGATTTGGGATACGTCAGCAGCACGATGAAGGGCATCTATAACCACATGCGCGCCATTGATCTGCTGCAGTCGATGGACGAGGTCGACCCTGAGCGGATCGGAGCGATCGGCCACTCGCTCGGCGGTCACAACTCGCTCTTCCTGGCGGCATTCGACGAGCGCGTGAAGGTGGCGGTGACCAGTTGCGGCTTCAACTCGTTTCCGCAGTACTATAACGGAGATCTGCGGGGCTGGAGTCAGGACAAGTACATGCCCCGCATCGCCGACCTTTACGACAACGACCCCGACAAGGTGCCGTTCGACTTCACCGAAATTCTCGGGGCCATCGCTCCCCGTCCGGTTTTTATCAACGCGCCGATCAACGACGGTAACTTCGAGGTCTACGGCGTGCGGCAGTGCGTCGACGCGGCGTTGCCTGTCTACACCAGGATCTTCGGGGCGCACGACAGCCTCGTCGCCTACTATCCAACCGCCGGGCACGACTTCCCGGACGAGACGCGCTGGCGCGCCTACCATTTCCTGGACTGGTGGCTGAAGGGCCGCAAGGCGCCGGCGCCGTAGAAAGTGGTCGAATCGTGCAACGAAGGCCGGGGCGGCCAATCAGCCGCGGCCGCGGTTCCTCAGCGGCCCGGCCATCCCTCGCCAATGGCCGATCGAATCGCGCTGCGGACGCGCTCGACGTGGGTCTCTCCGTCGTATCTCCGGCGCGGCCAGAAGAAGCCTTTCAGCCCGTCGCCTTTACGCCGGGGGACGATGTGCACGTGTAGATGAGGCACGCTCTGGCTTACGCGATTGTTGATCGCTGTGAAGATACCCTCGGCATGCATCGCTTGAGCGACGGCTCTTCCGAGCATCTGGGCGTTCTTGAACAGGGGGCCGACCAGTTCCGGCGGCAAGTCCATCAGCGTCTCGTGATGATCTTTGGGGACCAGCAGAGTATGTCCGGGGAAGAGAGGCCGCACGTCGAGAAAGGCGAGCGACACTTCATCCTCGAAGACGACGGCGGCATCGAGTTCGCCCCGGATGATGCGGCAGAACGTACAATCCGATTCCTGGCTCGCCATCATGAAGTCAAGGTCCTTGGACGATTCCCGGCTTGATGGCCCGTAGTGAAAGTCGCGCGGGCCGAGTCATGCGCCCTGGAGGCCGATGGGCTCCTGCGCGTGGCCGAACAGAGTATCGAAAGCGGCGATGCCGTTGCAATGAGGAACTCGACACTGCCGTCGCAACGGGAGACGTTCCCCTTGGGTTTTTGGTGCTGGAGCCCTTCAGTCTTTTTCCCGCCCCGGCCGGCATGGCATGAGGACAGGGAGGCGAAGTGCCTGCCTGCTGCAGGCAGGCGTGCGAGTCACAAAACACGAGACACGGCTTTAACGGTTCACTGGCGGTCAGACATTTTTCTGGAGCGAACCAGGCCCCGCCCATGGTTTTCACGAATCACGAGACACGGCCTTCTATATCACATCGCAAGTGCGGTTCCGATGGAATCCGCTGAGGTCCACCGGGCCCGGGCGTGTGTTCATAAAATATTCAAGGAGGCCGAAGCGAAACGCGTTGTCCGACCCGATGGCTCAGGCATCCGCTTCCCTCGTTCGACCAGCTCATGACGAAGCCGACACGCAGCGCTAGACCATTCATCCGTTCTCTGCTTTGCGCCGGGATTGCCCTCTTCGCCGGCTGTGCTTCGTCGGTACCGGAGAACTACGAGCACTACCCGATACCGGCGCGTGAACGGCAGCTCTTCCTCGACGATTTGCTGCTTGGGGCCGTGCACAACGTGGAGCGAGTCATTCATCAGCCGGCAAAGTACGAGGGAAACCCCGTCCTGCGAGCGGATCGCCCATGGGAAGGCGCGTCCATCCAGATACGAAGCGCGCCCGTGTGGGACCGTGAGGATCAGCTCTACAAGATGTGGTATTTCGGCCCTCACAAGACAGGCCTTGCGACCTCGAGCGATGGACTGCACTGGCGGAAGCCCGTTCTGGGATTGCGCGAGCACGAAGGCTCGAAACAAAACAACATGGTTGTCGTCGAGGAAGATCCGGAAGCGTTCATCCAGCATGTCATCCTCGATCCGAACGCCCGGCCGGAGCGCCGCTACAAGGGCCTCACGGGATGGCGAAACCGCCGGCCGCTGGTTTCATCTGACGGGCTCGTGTTTCACTTGCTCGATGTGCCCGCCATCCCCAGCCAGGACGAATCGCATCTCAACTACGACGAGAAGGAACAACGCTACATCGCGACAGTCAAGCAGCGAGGCCCGTTCGGCAGGTCGGTTTATCTATCCACGAGCAGCGACTTTGAGAGTTGGACGCCGCCCATGCTGATCTTCCACGCCGATGGGCTGGATCAGGAACTGGGCCGGCAGCGCATCCGCGAGCACTTGGCGAATCCGAAGCTCTATACTCCCTTGATCAACCAGCCGGACGAATACAACGTCGAGATCTACAACATGCCCGTCTTCCCTTACGAGGGGACCTACATCGGCCTGCCCAACTTCTTCGAATCCAGTGGCCGAACGCCGCCGCCTCACAACAATCAGGACGGGGTCAATTCCGTCAAGCTTGCCGCCAGCCGCGATCTCCTTCGTTGGACGAAGGTCGGCAACCGCGGCTCGTTCATTCCGGTGTCTGATTTCAACGACCGGAACCTCGATAGTGTCCAGATCCTCGCCGCGTCCCGCCCCCTCGCCGTCGGCGAGGAGCTCTGGTTCTACTACACCGGGATCAACCGCCGCTACAACCCGGACGGCGGCGGTGAGGGCGGCATCCATCTGGCCAGGCTTCGCCGTGACGGCTTTGTCTCTTTCCACGCCGCTGACGAAGGCGGTTTTGTCGAAACCCGCGCCATCCGCTTCGAAGGCTCTCGTTTGTTCGTGAACGCCGATGCCTCCGAGGGAGAGGTCCGCGTCGCCGTCGTCAATGCGAGGGGCCGGGAAGTGCTTGCCGGCTGGGAGCCTGAGAAGTGCGCCCCTATTCGCGGCGATCATCCGCGAACCGAGGTGCAATGGCAAGACAGGGAACTCCAATCACTGGCCGGAAAGACCGTCCGCTTCCGATTCCACCTGCGTGGCGCCCACCTCTACTCGTTCTGGCTGGAGCCATGAGGTTGGTTCGTAGGGAAGTGGAATGTGCGGCGGCGCATGTCCTGTCGGAGCGCGCGGGGTCGTCCTGCGTGACCCGATGGAGGAGATGGAAAGGACGATCACATCGGCTTTTCGGACTTCCGTGAACCGGGAGGGAACATGAACGTATCGAGCCGTAGGGAGTTCATCGGAGCGGCAGCCCTAGGGTCGGCTGGGCTGGCGGCGGCGGCTGCGATGCCTCCGGGGGCGGTGGCTCCGGCGGATTCGTCGAAAAAGATCCGTATCGGGATTGTGGGAGGCGGGTTCGGAGCTACGTTTCAGTGGCACCTGCATCCCAACTGCGAGGTCGCCGCGGTCACGGACCTGCGCGCGGACCGCAGGAGGCGCCTTCGCGACACCTACCGCTGCGATACGTTTTTCGATTCGCTCGAGCAGATGCTCGAACGGGCGTCCGGCCTCGACGCCGTTGCCGTCTTCACGGGCGCGACGGATCATTATCGGCACGTCGAGATGTGCATGAACCGTGGTTTGCATGTCATTTCGGCGGTGCCGGCGTGCTTTTCGCTCGAAGAAGCCGGCAAGCTGAAGGAGTTGAAGGAAAGAACCGGCTTGCGCTACATGATGGCCGAGACGAGTTATTACCGTCAGGCGTGCATCTTTGCGCGCAATCTGTATCGCGCCGGCGGCTTCGGTGAAGTCTTCTACAGCGAGGTCGAGTACTACCATGATCGCGGCGACCTCCGGAAGCTCGTTACGAACAAGGCCACGCGCTTCTTTCATCCCGACGGCTCGAGAACGTGGCGTTGGGGCCTCGCGCCGCTGCACTATCCGACGCACTCGCTCGGGTTCGTGGTCGGAGTGACCGGCGAGCGCATCCGATCGGTGTCGGCGCTGGGTTGGGGTAGCTCGCATCCCTGGATTGACGAAAACGTGTACGACAACCCGCACTGGAACCAGTCCGCGCTGATGCAGACGGACAAGGGGCACATGGTTCGCTGCAACGTCTTCTGGCTGACGGCCGACGAGGGCGAGCGCGCGCAGTGGTTCGGAGACAAGGGATCGCTCTACATGGCGAAGGACGGCCTGCACCCCGACAAACAGCGGCAACGAATGCATGAGGCGGAGGAACTGAAAGTGCCGTCTTACTGGGATAGCGGCATGCTGCCCGAGCCGATGCGTGTTTCGTCGGGGCACGGCGGCAGCCATGCCTTCCTGACGGCGGAGTTCATCAACGCCCTGGTCGAGGATCGGGAGCCGGTGATTGACGTCTATGAATCGCTGGCGATGAACGTGCCCGGGATCGTGGGTCACCAATCGGCGCTCAACGACGGAGAACAGATGAAAGTGCCCGTGTTCGACAAGTCGGCTTAAAGGAGTAATTCCCAACTGCGGGGCGGAGGATGTATGGCGGAGACGATGGTTTCGATGATCCAGGCGCAGCGGATCAGACAGAGAGTTGGGGAGTTGGGACGGGAGATATCGAACGACTACGGGCCCGACGGCATGCGGGCCGTGGTGGTTCTTGCGGGCGGTTTCATGTTTGCGAGCGACCTGTTGCGTGGCGTGGGTGAAGATGTGCGCTTGAGAGCGCAGGTGGATTTCGTGCGGGCAAGCAGTTATGGCGCCGGTACGACCTCATCCGGGGATGTTCGGATTGCGATGGATCCGGGTGCGAAGTTCGAGGGGCAGCACGTTCTCTTGATCGACGACGTGTTGGATACGGGCGAGACGCTATGGAAGTTGTACGGTGTGATGAAGAATGCCGGCGCCAGAACGGTGCGTACGGCGGTGCTTCTGCATAAGGTGGGCAAGCAGCGGCATCCTGTCATGCCGTCCTACGTCGGATTCGAGATCGAGGATGTGTTTGTCGTGGGCTATGGGATGGACAAGGCAGGACGGTATCGTGGCCTCCCCGACGTGCGGCGGCTCGTTTGACGCGAAGAACTCGGACTCTCCTCAATCCGGTGCATGGTCTTCCTGTCTCACCATGCGGCGAAGCCCACTTGGCCCACGGCCGGTTGCGCTCGGTGTTCCTTCTGTGTTGTATTGCAAAGGCCCGGATCGCCCGTCTCATCTTTTATGGACAATGTTCTGAAAACGCAAGGCGGGGCGGGAAACCCGCAACCCGATCTTCTCTGAGGCATACGGTCTGCTTCGCCGTTTCCGGATCGCGCTCGGCAATCTCGTGCGGAAGGCGCATTGATGCCGCAATTCCACATGAACATCCGCTCGGAGGGGGCCGCGGGGTCTTGCCCTCGCTGCGCGGCCGACGCCTACCTGACACTCTTCCAGGCGGAGGACCGTCTTGGGTCGTCGCACGGTCGCCGTTTTCACATTGTCGAGTGCAGCCGGTGCGCGTTGATCCGGCTCGATCCGATGCCGAGCGCCTCCGAGGCTGCTTCGTTCTACCCGGACAGCTACTGGTGGAAGCCTGACGGCTCCACTTCGGGACGTCTCGCTGAGATCTATCGCCAACTCGTCCTCATCGACCACGCCCACTTTGTCACCCGCGGCATCGACCGCACGGGTTTGATCCTGGATGTCGGTTGCGGCGGCGGCTCGCTCGTGCATGCACTGAGGAAACGAGGATTGAAGGCTTTCGGTCTGGAACCGGCTGTCGGTGCGGCCCGCAGCGCCCACCAGCGCTATGGCCCTCATCTTGTGTGCGGCATGCTTCCCCAGGCCCCCTTCAGACCGGGGACGTTCAGCACGATAACGTTATGCCGCGTGCTTGAGCATGTTTCCGACCCTATTAGGCTTCTCAAAGGCCTCGGGCGTCTGTTGAAGCCGGGCGGCAAGCTCTTTGTCCAAATCCCGAACGCCGCGTGCTGGCAGTTCCTGTTGCTGGGAAAGCGTTGGAGCGGACTGGACGCTCCGAGACACCGGATTCATTTTCGTACGGCCGATCTGGAGGAGATTCTCGAAGCTACGGGCTTTGAAGTCCTTCGAAGGAAGTTTTTTTCCTTGCGCGACAACCCCGCCGGTCTCGCTTCGAGCCTCTGTCCTGGCCTGGATCCCGCGCTCCGGCACATGCGCGGGCAGTCGGAAAACGCCGGCATGCGTATGCTGAAGGACTTGGCCTTTTTTGCGCTGGTCGTCGCCGCAACACCATTTACGCTGATCGAGGCGGCCGGGGCGGCCGGTTCCACGGTCATGATCGAGACGGTGTGGCGGCGGGGCGCATCCTGATCGTCGGCAAAGAGTCTTGCCCGCTTATCCCGCGATTGATACGCAACCCGAGGACTGATGCAGGCGGCGCTCGATAGACTGGACCGGTCGAAGGATTTCACTCTCATGTGAAACATCCCTTGTCCAGGCGGGGTAGACATCTGTTCGGAGGTTTCCCACTTGAGCGATCCGCGCGCGGGCGGCAAAAAACTGTAAATACTAAAACTGACAACTGAAAACTGACCTGAATATGCGTTGTCGAACAGTAGCCGTCCTGAGCTTGCTCGGGGTTGGAGTGGCGAGTTGCTCTGAACCGCCTCCGGTTCCTTGGTTGCACGAAGGTGAGAGAGCGCTTGCCTGGACTGCGAAAGTCGTTGCTCTTGGTCCCCGTCCTCCGGGTTCGGAAGCGCACCGCAAGCAGCAGGCTCTGATCGCCGCAGCTCTGCGGGAAACAAGATGCCTGGTTGAAGAAGTCGCCTTCACGGGACAAACGCCGCTCGGTCCGATCGCAATGAAGAATATCATTGCGAAGTGCAGGGGAAACAGCGACCGCATCGTCGTGATTTCGGGGCACTACGACACCTTGCACCAACCGGATATCGAGTTTGTCGGTGCGAATGACGGCGGGTCTTCCACCGGCTTCCTGCTGGCTCTGGCGGAGATTCTTTCGGAGCGCAGACTGCGCGACAACGTGTGGCTCGCATTCTTCGATGGGGAGGAAGCGATCGTGCGGTGGCAGGGCCGCGATCACACTTACGGCAGCAGGCGCCAGGCCGCGCAATGGTCCGTCGATGGAACCGCGGAGCGAATCGAGGCGCTCATCAACGTTGACATGATCGGCGATGCCGATCTGCGGCTCGTGTACGAAGAGCAATCAACCCCATGGCTGCGTGAGCTCATCTGGAGCACTGGCATGCAGCTTGGCTATGAAGACATCTTCGCGGACCGCCGGCCTGCGTTCATCGACGATGATCACGTTCCGTTCCTGGCCGTGGGCATCCCGGCTGTGAACTTGATCGACTTCAACTACGGTCTCGGGAACCGTTATTGGCATACCGAAGACGACACGATCGACAAGCTCAGCGAGAAGAGCTTCGCCGCTGTACTCCATGTCGTTCTGGAAACCCTGAACAAGCTGTCGCGGAGACCCTGACGCAGGCCTGTACCTGCCTGAACTGAAACATCCTCCTGATCAAGCAGCGTTGACAGCGGTCCGGATGCTGCCCGCTTGGACGATCCGCCCACGAGCGGCGAAAAACGAAAAACCAAAAACTGAAATCTGAACGGTAATCACGATATTACAGATGCTCGTCGAGGTACTTTTCGATCGACCGGAACAGGTGCAAGCGTTCCTGCTCGCCGTGCAGGGAATGGGTCTTGCCGGGATAGAGCAGCAGGTCATATGACTTGCCGGCTTGAATCAAGGCGTCGATCATCTGGATGGTGTTTTGAAAATGCACGTTGTCATCGACAGTGGGATGGACCAGCAGCAGTCGGCCGTGTAAGCGATCCGCTGCTTTCACGGCGGACGTTGCGTCATAGGCATCCCCGTTCTCGCTCGGCAATCCCATATACCGCTCGGTGTAGATCGAGTCGTAGAGCCTCCAGTCCGTCACGGGCGCCATCGCGATTCCCAGCTTGAAGAGCTTCGAATGCGTCAGTGCGAAGCAGGTGCTGAACCCTCCGCCGCTCCAGCCCCAGATTCCGATACGCTCCGGATCGACAAAGTCCATCTTCTGGATCTGCCGTACGGCGAACTCATAGTCCTTGACCGCTACCGGTCCGTAGCGTTCGCGGGCAGCCGCTTCGTACTTGTGTCCGAGTCGCGAGGACGTCCGGTCGTCGACATAAAACACCGCATACCCCTTTTGCGCCAGGTATTGATGGAAGAGCGGTCTTCCGCGGCTGCCCCACGCGTCGCGGATCGTCGGTACATGCGGGCCGCCGTACACATACATCAAGACCGGGTGCCGGCGTCCCGGTTCCGACGTTCGAGGTCTGAGCAGCATGCCCCGTACCAAGGCATGGTCATCCGTGGTCCACTCGATCAGTTCGGGTTCGACGAGCCCGTAATCGCTCAGCGAGGGCGCCTCATGGATCGCTAAACTCTGGCCGCCCTCGATACTGCGGACCTCCGATCTTCCCGGCCTCCGGAGGCTTGAGTGAGAGTCGAGATAGGCGCTATGGGTTGGATTGACTTTGACGACGTGCGTTCCCGTCGTCTTCGTGAGGCGCTCCTTGCCCGTACCGTCTATTCGAATCCGATACAGGTCTTTACCCAGCGGTTGATCTTCGTTCGACGTATAGTAAACCCAACCGTTGTCCTCGTCCACGCCTCGGATGGCGCTTACCTCCCACTCCCCCTTGGTGAGGACGGCTTCGCGTCTTCCATCGAAACCGTACACCTCAATGTGCCGGAACCCGGTCCTCTCGCTGGTCCAAAGAAACCGCCGGGATGCCCGAAGAAAAGTCAGGTCGTCGGTGACATTGATCCAATAGGGATCTGTTTCTTTGAGGATCCGCCGAGGACGGCCGCGGTGGGCATCCACAAATAGAAGTTGAAGTTCGTTCTGACGCCGGTTCAATCGCTGAATGGCGAGAGTCGTTGCATCCGCCCAGTCGATTCGCGGCGTATATTCGGCATGCCCTTTGACCCAGACGTAGTCGGGCTGCCTGCCGGTCCGCGGCTTTGCCTCGACAATGCCCACGCGGGCGATCGGGTTCGGGTCGCCGGGCTTCGGGTAGTGCTGAAGTTCGAGCCGCGGCGCGGCCGGCGTGAGGTAAGTGATCGGGAACTCGGGGACATGCTCCTGATTCAGTTCGAGAAAGGCGATCCGAGCGGAATCCGGAGACCAGTGATACCCCGTACGCACCCCGAATTCCTCGGGGTAGATCCAATCGAGATCACCGTGAAGCAAACTGTCGGATGCCCCGCTCGTAAGCGCTCGCTCGGCGCCTCCGGCGGCTGGCGCGAGCCAGATGTCGTGCTCGTAGAGAAACGAGATCCAGCGCCCGTTCGGCGAAAACCTGGCATCGCGGACTCCCTGCTTCTCCGGGGCGATGGGCCGCGCCTTTTGCGTGTCCGGATGATAGAGATAGAGACGGCCGTCATTCGTGAACAGCAGGGACTTCGAGTCGGGAGACCAAAGATACGAAGCCACCGCGTAGCGCAGCAATCGCTCTTTCTCGCGTTCGTCCTGTGTCGAAGCTGCTCTCTCCGCCAAATTCCGTAGTTGTTCGTAACTGACAACGATCTTCTTCTCGCCGCTCTCGGCCGAAGCTGCCCAGAGATTCCGCCGGCCACTCTCTTCCTCGGCCAGGATGTAGCTGAGCCAGTGCCCGTCTGGACTCCACTGGAACTGGGTTGGAGTGGGACCTTCCAGTCCGTGCTCCGAGAAAATGTCTTCGAGTCGCAAGGGCTGGGCTGCCAGTCCGTGTGATGGTTGGATGGTCACGATTACGATCTTTAGAAATAACAAGAGCGCGGCGACGGAATATCCGCAGCGCCGACAAGCCTGGCCCCGTTTTGGCATATGTGTTTCCCCTGCCCAAGCGGCAGCAAGTGACTGAGTCCCCATCGTTATACGCTGCCCGCCTGCGGAGCTTGACCCTGACGAGGGTTCATGCCGGTTTTGCCCGCCAGCCCCACCGCCGTGAACGATTTCGTGAGGCCGAGAAACTTCTCGCAGATGATCGTTGCTCCGGGAAACAGAAGCTCGAACTCACGCCGGTCGATCAGCTTGGTCAGCCCCAGGAAACCGGACGCTTCCGCCGGTGTCGGCCGCGCAATCCAGCCCCACAGCGTGAAGTTGCGCACGAGCTTCTTCTGCAACCGGCGCGGAAGGAAATGAATCAGCGGCGTCATCAGGTGCGGTTCGATGGGAAACCGGCGATTGGGGGTCTGTACGCAAAAACGACGGCCAACGCGCCGCACCTCGTCCGCGAAGGCATTGCGGTCGGAGTCGCCGATGATGTGCTCGATGAGAGAGTTTGAGAAGACGACGTCAAATGCCTCGTTTCGGAAAGGCAGCCGGGTCGCATCCGCCACCACCCATCTCGACGAACCTGCGCCCTCGACAGGGGGCTCGAGGTTGATGATGGTCACCGCCGGAGGCTCATCCAGGAAATCCCAATAATAGGCCAATCCTCCCAAGTCAAGAACTCGTGTTGTCGATTTGACGTCAAACACGGATGTGAACCAACGCAGCCGTTTCGTTCGGAAGTAGCGGGCGACCGGCTTGTGCAAGCGCAAGAGCTTTGCTCGACCCGTGTGGGGTGTGGCATCTCGGTCCATGAGTCCGGCGGGCAGACTTTATTGTTTCAGACCGGCCCTCGGATCGGACAGGCAACTGCCGTTTTGTCAGCGCCGCGCATGTTAGTCTCGTGGATGGAAAGCGCTTCTCGGCACTGGCCCGGCTGCCGGGAAATTCCCATGGCATTGGGCCTGCATTTCTCGCCGTGTGGCGAGGCGAAGTGTGTGACAGGGCCGTCAGGACGAGGCGCGCCCCGCTGGGCGCGCAGGTCTAGTGGCCATATCGCCTCCTTAAGCCCTCGGTTCACGAAACTCGAAACACGCCCTTTACGCTTCACCGCCCCTTAGACATTTCTTCTGAAGCGAACCCAGTCCCCGCCCATGGTTTTCACGAGACACGAAACACGAATCACCGCCTTTAATGCAGGTTAGGAGCCTTGCACATGCCTCGCCCCCAGATCCGCCTCATGGTAGCCCGTCACTCGGCATTCTACAGTCCACTGATCTCGACGATCGCCGCAGGTTTTCTGCACAAGGAGGGCATTGAATCGAGATACGACGCCCTGCCTCCCGGAGTGCGCTCACACGCCTTGTTGCAAAACGGGTCTGTGGACATCATGCAGTCCGCTCCCGGATCGAACTTCGGTCCCATGGAGCGTGGCGAGAGCGGTCTGCCGGTTCATTTCGCGCTGATTAATCGCCGCGACGGGTTCTTCCTCACAGGCAGGCGGCGGGACAGGGACTTCGACTGGAAAAAGCTGGAGGGATCGACCCTTCTCGCTGATCATGGCCGTCAACCGCTTCTCATGCTGCGGTACGCCGCCCAGGTGCAAGGGGTCGATTGGGACAAGCTGAACATAGTCGACGCCGGCGATACGGAAGCAATGGATCAAGCGTTTCGATCCGGGCAAGGTGACTTCATCCATCAACAGGGGCCGGCTCCGCAGCGACTTGAGCACGACGGCATCGGCCGCGCTGTCGCATCTGTGGGAGCGGCCATGCCTGAGGTGGCGTTCAGTTCTCTTATGGCGACGCGTGAGTTTCTCAGTCGCCCTCTCGCAAAGACCTTCATGCAGGCGTATCGGCAAGCCCGCCGCTGGGTTCAAGAGAGCGCCCCGGAAGAGATAGCGGAAAAGGAAGCTTCCTGGTTCGAGGGGGTCGGGCGTGAGAGCCTGGTCCGTGCGATCCGGCGCTATCAGCAACTCGGCTGCTGGAGCGGTCAAATCCGAATTCAACGCGATCTCTACGAGCAGGCCCTTGCAGTCTTTCTTCAAGGCGGCGCCGTCAGGCTCCGGCACGCTTACGAAGATGTGGTCGTGGACCCACCCGACGGACAGGTGTAATACCCCGGAGAAGAGATCCCGTTGTCAAACTCTCCACGGTGAGGAACGGGACGGGCCGCTGCCCGGTGCTCATCGTCCGGCCGCAGCATCCTCCCAACCCGTATCTGCTGCGCCCTCCGCGTGATACACTTCTCCGCAATGTTGAATAAACGTTCCTTTACCCATGGATGCCTGCTGTCGGGGGTTGTTGCGGGACTGGTTCTCGGCGCCTCTTGTTCTGCTCCGGCGGAGTACGATGTCATCCTCCGTAACGGCCTGGTCTACGACGGAAGCGGTGGCGCGCCGCTTCAGGCTGATGTCGCTATCCGCGGCGATACGATAGCGGCTATTGGTCAACTTGCCGATCACGGAGCCAAGACGGAAATCGATGTGAGCGGACTGGCCGTCGCTCCAGGGTTCATCAACATGATGAGCCACGCTCAGGAAACCATCGTCGTCGATGGGCGCGCCCAGAGCGACATCTATCAGGGCATTACGCTCGAAGTGATGGGCGAGGGCCGTTCGATGGGGCCCGTGAACGAGGCGGTCAGGCAGGACATGCAGGAGCGAGGCGATGACCTGCCGTACGACATCGCTTGGACTACGTTGGCCGAATACCTCCAACACTTGGAGACGCGGGGCGTATCCCCCAACGTGGCCTCGTTCATCGGTGCTACCACCGTCCGCATTCACGAGTTGGGTCAGGAGAACCGTCCGCCCACGCCCGAGGAACTCGGCCGGATGCAGGCGCTTACGCGAACGGCCATGGAGGAAGGCGCGATAGGAGTCGCGTCGGCTCTGATGCAAGTGCCCGGCCCCTATGCCAAGACGGATGAGCTGATCGCACTCGCCTCGATAGCCGCGGAGTACGACGGCCTCTACGCCTCCCACATGCGCTTCTCCGGCCCGCGGTTGCTCGACGGCATTGCGGAGGTGATCACCATTGCAAAAGAGGCGGACATTCGTGCCGAGGTTTATCACTTGAAGGCCGTGGGCCGCGAGAACGTGGGGAATCTCGACAAGGCGGTCGCCATGATCGAGAAGGCCCGTTCCGACGGCCTCCAAATCACGGCCGATACCTACCCTTACAACGCCGGTTCCGGTGGTCTGACCGCTGCGATGCCGCCGTGGGTCGGCGAAGGCGGACAGCAGGAGCGAGTCCGCCGGCTGAAAGATCCTGCGCTCCGCAAACGGATCGCCCGTGAGATGCTGACGCCGGCCGATGACTGGGAAAACCTCTATCTCGGTGTCGGAGGTCCTACCGGCTACCTGGTCGTGGGGCTGCAGAAACCCGAACTCAAGCACTTGAACGGCAAGACGGTCGCGGAGATCGCCGAGCTATGGGGCACCTCACCCGAAGAAGCGGCGATGGACCTGATCATCAAAGACGACAGCCGCGTCATGTCGGTCGGATTCTCGATGGCCGAAGAGAACATTCGCAAGAAGATCCCGCTGCCCTGGATGAGCTTCTGCACGGACTCTCCGGCTGTGGCGCCCGAAGGCATCTTTCTCAAGACGCACATCCACCCCCGCGCCTACGGTAGCTACCCGCGCATCCTGGCCAAGTACGTTCGTGAGGAAAAGGTGGTGAGCCTCGAGGAGGCCCTGCACAGGATGACTGCGTTTCCGGCCCAGGTCCTGAAGATCGACCGTCGGGGAATGCTCAAGGAGGGCTACTACGCCGACATCGTCGCCTTCGACCCCGAGACGATTCAGGACCGCGCCACCTATACCGAGCCGCACCAGTTCTCGACCGGCATGATCCACGTCTTCGTCAATGGCGGCCACGTTCTCAAAGACGGCGAACACACCGGCGCCACGCCGGGACGCTTCGTGCGCGGGCCGGGCTGGAAGCCGTCAGCCGGCGGTTGAAGCCTGCTTCGCAAAGCAGGATCATCCCTTTCTCGTTATGGGCTCGCGAGGTAGCCGATTCCGCCAAGCGCGAAAAAGCGGCGCCTCCCGAGAGAAGACCGGCGATGGGACTCCGTGATGCGCATTACCAGTTGGTGGTCAGGCTGAGGTAAACGGCGCGGCCCGGCTCGGGAATCCGTTGGCGGGTGAATGGGTTGGGTGAGTTCAGGTGCTCGAAATAGTGCTTGTCGCCCAGGTTCTCGACTCCGAAGTGCAGCGTGATCTTTTTGTGCACTTCCGCTCCAAACCGCAGGTCGTGCGTGGTGAAGCCCGGTGACGGGGTTTCCAGGCGTCTGATCGAGACCCGCTGCTGGTCCCAGACATTGCGGACCGAATACTCGCTCCAGAATCGCCCTGAAGGTTTGAGAATGCGTACGCTGGAGTAGACCTCGAAGGGCGCGATGCCAAGGACGGGCTCGTTGAGCTCGTGGTCGTCGGCGATGACCTTGGCGGCGCGGCTGCGGAACTGGAACCAACGAGAACCACGGTATTCCGCGCCCAACTGATATCCGCGGAACGTCGCGTAGTCGCCGTTGATGTACCGGAAGACGACAGGAGGGCTGAGCGGCAGGCGTTTCGGCAGGTCTGGGGCAGGGCGGACCGTGATGTAGTCGTTGATGCGGCGCAGGAAACCGCCGGCGCTGAACCGGAAGTCGCGAACGGTGAGGTCGACGTTCAGGTTGCCTTGCGTGCTGGATTCCGGCTGGATCGCCGGCAGGCCCATGAACTCGGCCGCGACCTGGAAACGAGTGCTCGGAAAGCGGTCGGAGAAGCGCTCCAGCGCGTTCGCCGTGCGCCGCACGTTGCCCACTCCGGCGGAGAGAGAGACGCCGTCGATGAGGCGGTAGCGGCCCGCGAGGCTGGCGTTGAAATTCGTTTCGTTCCGGCCGATCCCTTGGCCGGCGTAGGCGAGAAAGAAGTCCGAAGGGCGGCCGGCGTCGACCTGCACGAAATCGGCGCGCGCGCCGGCGGCAATCTCGCCGCGCTCGAACGCGCCCACGGTCTGCACGTATACGCCCTGGTCGTTGATCGTGGAGTCGGGCCAAACGGCATCGCTGAAGAGCAGCCGGCCGTCGCGCTGACGGGCGACGTAGCGCTGGGCGTCCTGGTTGAGATGGTAGAAGTCGAAGCCCGTCTGCAGCCGCCACGTCTCGGTGAGGGAGAACTCGACACTACCGGAGCCGCCCAGGGTATCGGCTTCCGTGGGGAGTGCGACATCGAGTGCGAAGGGGGGCATTCGGCCCATCATCGGGCGCGCGGTTGGCTTTTCGCGGTTGCTCATGCGGTGGCTTTTCTTGTTGAGATAGATGTTGCCCTTGATGGCGGTGATGCCGTCAGCCGGGTTTGCGGCGTAGTAGTTGCCGGAGAACGATCGCAGAATGAAGTGCTCGGCGGTGAGCAGGCGGCCGGGGTAGTCGACCCCGGTCTGCTCGTCGTAGAAACCGCCAAGCGCGATCTCCTGGTTGCCGGCCGGATTGAAGCGCAGCTTGCCGCCGAACTGGTGATTGCTGAAGTCGCCGGGCACGGTGATGTCCTTGACCGGTCCACGGTCGCCGGCCCGGTAGTCATTGCCCTGGTTTCCCGCGGCGCGCAAGCTGAACCCGAAGCGGTTGTCTCCCGCGAACAGGCGAGCGCGTCCGTAGCGGCCGGAGCCGTTGCTGCGATAGCCGCTGCCGGTTCCGCCTCCGAACTGCCAGCGGTCAAAGCGCGGAACCTGTGGCGAGTGCACCAGAATGGCGCCGAGCGCGCCGGCGGCCTTGGTGAGGGCGTAGGGTCCGGTGACGACTTCCACGCTGCTGATGTGGCCCGGCTCGACGTGACTCAGCTCGGAGTCCATGCGGGCAGGACCGGCTGCGAAGGTGCGGGTGCCGTCGACGACCATGGCGAGCTGGGTTTCGCGCAGTCCTTGCACGACCGGCTCGATGTTGGTGGCGCCTCGGCGCAGCACGTTCACTCCGGGCGTGGCGCGCAGGTTTTCGATGAGATCGGTGGAGGGGATCGCTGCCAGCTCGGAGGCGCCGGTCTCCTGAACGGCGACGGTGGGCTCCGCTTCCGCTTCGACTTCGATCGTGGTGGCCACGGTCGCGATCGCCAGGCGGACGACAAGTGTTTTGTCGTCTGAAATGAGAACGAGCTGGGGCTCGAAGCCGTCGGCGGCGACTTCGACGATACGGCCGGCTTGATTTCCCTCGAAGGAGGCTTCACCAGCGTCGGAAGTACGGCGCGTTTCGATCTCACGCCCGACGGATGTTTGCAGAGAGACTCGCGCGCCCGCGATGCGGTCACCGCCGGGATCTTCCACAACGACGGTCACGCTTGCCGCGGCAAGTGTGCAAAACACTAAATGCAATACGAACCCGACTCCGGGTTTCATGAGTGGAAACCTCCCCAAACTGAACTGATTGTGAATAGCCGAAACCGGTCCCGCCGTTGACGGGTCGGCCGTTGACGATGCGGCGGAATCAGGTCAGGCTCTGGGGGGAGGGTGAGGCGGGGCGGCGAATGCCGGGGCCTCGGATTCGGCGCCGGCGGGCAGGGCTTGTTCGGAAGCCCTGGGGACGGCCAGCTCGTGCTGCGGAAGCGGTGGTGTCGAGGGGTCGGAGCTTTGAGCCCGCGTCGCGTCATCGGTGCCGCAACGGGTCATGCGGCAACCCTGTTCCGGCTTGGGTGTTGCTGTGCGCTGTTGGGTTTCGCGATGGCAGCTTGGCGCCTCGGCTTTGGTGTGGTGCTCTTTCTCTTCGAGCCGGCACATCTCGACGCATTGGCAACTGCGGCCATGGCGTTCGCAGCGGTCGTCGTCAGAGGCGGCGGCGCTGAGGAGTCCCGGCCACGGAAGCAGCGCGCTGATCACGACGAGCGCGATCACACGCGTGAGCATGCTTTGGAGTCCGTGGCTCATGTCCTGGCAGTCCGTGGTGAAACCCCGCGTAGAACCGAGAGCGGTGAGGCGCCCGGCTGACAAGGCGCGACGAGGGAGCATATTGAACATATTTGACCGAGGAGCAACGCTGTTCAGCCGGGATGCATCGCCGCTTGAATGCAGCGGGGCTTTTGCCACGGGCTGTCTAGTTTACAAGTTAGCAGACGGGTTGGGAGTGGCAGGTAGAAAACTGATTGTTTTCCGCGTCTGATAGAAGCGTGTCTGTGGATTGACATCCCCGGCTCCGTTTCTTCCTGTGAGTGTCCCTGTGGATGGGTGCGTCAAAGAATCCGCGATCCGGCAACGAGCTCGATGTCTGAGGTGACGGAGATCCATGGCTTCGACGATAAACTAGAGGCATGATTCAGATTTCCGGCGGGGCGATGCGCTACGGCGGGCAGGCTTTGTTCGCGGGGCTGGACTGGCTCGTCGGACCGCAAGACCGCATTGGCATCGTCGGCGAGAACGGCAGCGGCAAGACGACGCTGCTGAAAATCCTTGCCGGGGCCGAGCGCCTCGATGCAGGCGGGATGACGCGGCAGAGGGGCTTGCAGATCGGCTATCTGCCGCAAGATGGGCTGAGCCTGGCCGGGCGGAAGCTGTTCGACGAGTGCCTGAGCGTGTTTGACGAGGCCATTGCGCTTGAGAAAGAGCAGGAAGACCTGGCCCACAAGATGAGTGAACTGGACCCGGACAGCGCCGAGTACGGCGCCGTGACGGATCGGTTCCAGTGGGTGATCGACCGCTATCAGGCGCTCGACGGCTACGCGAAGGAAGCGCAGGTGGGGACCGTCCTCGACGGGTTGGCGTTTCCCAAGCATGACTGGGAGCGGCCGATCGAGGAGTTTTCCGGTGGTTGGCAGATGCGCATCGCGCTGGCCAAGCTGCTGCTCGAGAAACCCAACCTGCTGCTGCTCGACGAGCCGACGAACCACCTGGATCTCGAAGCGCGGAACTGGCTGGAAGAGTACCTGGGGGGTTACCCTTACGCGTTTCTGGTGGTCTCGCACGACCGTTACTTTCTCGATGTGACGGTCAGGAAGATCATCGAGGTGTGGAACCGGAAGGTCAACTTCTACACGGGCAACTACTCCAAGTATCAGACCCAGAAACGCGAGCGGCTCGAGCAGATCAAGGCGGCGTACAGGAATCAGCAGGACCGGATTCACCACCTCGAAACGTTTATCAACCGCTTCCGGTACCAGGCGACGAAGGCGGCGCAAGTGCAGAGCCGGATCAAGGAACTGGAGAAGATCGAGCGCATCGAGGTGCCGCGGGAAACGCAGACGATTCACTTCAAGTTTCCTCAGCCGGCAGGCAGCGGCCGCGTCGTGGCGCAGTTTCACGGTGCGGCGAAAAGCTACGGTTCGCTGGAAGTGCTGAAGGACGTGAACTTCACGATCGAACGCGGCGACCGGATCGCCCTGGTGGGAGAAAACGGCGCGGGGAAGTCCACCTTGATACGGATGCTTGCCGGCGAGGAGCCCTTGACGGCGGGAGCGCAAACGTTCGGTCACAAGGTCGAGATCGATTACTTCGCGCAGGATCAATACAAGGCGCTCGACCCGGAGGCGCGTATTCTCGACGATTTGACGCGGCTCGTGCCGCGCTCGAGTGACAGCGAGTTGCGGGGGCTGTTGGGCTGCTTTCTGTTTTCGGGAGATGACGTCTACAAGCCGATCGGAGTGCTGTCGGGCGGCGAACGGAATCGCTATGCCCTGGCGCGGGTGCTGGTCAAGCCGAGCAACTTTCTGCTTCTTGACGAGCCGACGAACCATCTCGACATGCGCGCCAAGGACGTTCTGCTCAACGCGCTGCTTGACTTTACCGGGACGGTGGCGTTTGTTTCCCACGACCGGTACTTCATCGACAGGCTGGCGACAAAAGTGTTCGCGATCGGCGGCGGCGAGGTCGTGGCCTATCTGGGCAACTACGAGGACTACCTGTGGCAGGCCGGGCGCGCGGCGGAGCCGGGCGAACGTACGCCAGGCGAAGCCGTCAGCGAGTCGCTCAAGGCCGCGCTGCGGTTCAGCGAGGATGAGCAGGCCCGCCGGAACGGCGCCGCGCCGAAAAAGCGGCGCATGAACCCGATCCAGGCGGAGAAGCTGCGGACGCGTGTCGCCAACCTGGAAGACGAGATCAGCCGTATCGAGAGCGAGATCGGCGAGCTGCAGGAAAGCCTCGTGGCGAACTCGAAGAACCACGAGCGATCGGCAGGCATCGTGACGCGGATGCAAGAGCTGCGAGCCACGGCGGAGGACCGTGAACAGGAGTGGGCGCAGCTCACCGAAAAGTTGGAATCGGAAGCGTGACAAAGCCCCTGTGGCTCTGGTGGAGGTGTGCTGCCTATTGAAATCGCCAACTCGCACAAGGCCGTGCGGTTCGTCATGTGCATGAACGAGATGCCTGGGTCGTCTTGGTAACGTAGCATTGCTTCGCAGGCGGCGAGAAAAAGCTATCGTGCGCCGGCGTGCAGAAACCGAAGATACGATTCTGTCGTGACTTTTTCCGAGGGCCGTTCCAGTGGAATTCGCAAGATCCGTGTCGAGGTCGGTGGTTGGAGCGACATCGTCGCAGATCTCGACGGCTTGAAGGCGAGGGTTGGTTTCTAGCGGCAGCTTGTTGTGCGGGTCCGTGAGAGAGATTGATTCCTTGCCCTGAGCCTCGCTATGGAGTCTGCAGGAAATTCCTCGGGCATCGAGGCGGTGAGGCGATTCCAGACCTGACGATATAGGGTCAACCGGTTGGTCAACCCGGCGCGTACAACGATACAATCCCTCACATGCAACGTCGGTCGCTGTTGAAATCATCCGCCTTGGCGGCAGGTGCGCTTCTGGGCGGGGGGGAGCCGGCGCGGGGCGCGATGCCGAAGATGAAGATTACGCGCATCCGCTATTACCACGACCCTCGGGGCCGGCCGATCTTCAATCAGAGCAGCAACGTGATCACGGTGGAGACCGATCAGGGTATCACCGGGATCGGCGAGGGCGGCTCGAAGGATACGGTCGAGCAACTCGGGGCCATGATCATCGGTGAGGATCCGGCACGTATCGAGCACCTCTGGCAAGTCATGTATCGCGGCTATTTCTATCCGCCCGGCCGCGAGAAGGTTCATGCTCTGGGCGGTCTCGACATGGCCCTGTGGGACATCAAGGGCAAGGCGCTCGGCGTCCCGGTCCACGAACTATTGGGCGGTTTGACGCGCGACCATATCGAGTGCTACTCGACCGGATTCCCGCGCCAGGGGAGCCTCAAGGAAACGGCTCGCGCCTGCATGGAAGCAGGCTTCCGCGCTTTCCGCACGAGCGTGGCAGGACCCGCTGTCGATTCCAACGAGGGGTTCATCTCCCAGCGTATGGTGGACGAGACGCACCGGCGCTGCCAGCAGATCCGCGAAGGTGTCGGGGCCGACGGCGACTGGGCGATTGACTATCACACTCGCTTGGACGTGGCGGACGCGGTACGGTTGAGCTCGCTGATCGAAGATCTGACGCCCTATTTCGTGGAGGACCTGATTCGCTCGGAAAACGTCGCCGTGTATGAGACGATCCGCGAGAAGGTCAATGTGCCGATCGCTGTGGGTGAGCATTTTGGTGATCGCTGGGACGTGAACGAGCTGATCGAAAACAACTGGATGGACTATTCGCGCGTGAGCATCCCGAACTCGGGAGGCATCACGGAGTTCATGAAGATCGCAGCCTTGTGCGAGACGCACTATGTGGGGCTGATCCCCCACTTCACCGGACCGATTGGCGAGGCGGCGCTTGTGCATTGTTGCGGGGCCTTCTCGGGGCCGGTGATGATGGAGATGACCGGCGATGGCAAGTCCGAACTGCCTCACTTGCCGCAGTGCTACGACTTCCGTGACGGCAAGATGTGGCCGAACGACCGGCCGGGGCTTGGGGTGGAGTTCGATGCGGAGCGGCTGGATCTGGTGTCTGAGATAACCGAGTACGCGCGGCCGATTCCGATGTACTTTCGGCCGGATGGGTCGGTGACGAACTGGTAAACACAGCCGGAGCGTAGCTGCAGGTTTCGAGCCGAGCCGGTGCTCAGCCGATGGAGCAAGCCCAAGGGAAACCCGTGGACCCCGAAGGCGGGGGCCATGCTGCAGTTCCCCCGTATTGACCGTCACGGTTGGAGACCGTAGGTCTGTTATTCTTAGACCAGCGAACGAGCCTGCGCAACAGGGAAGCATCCCAACCCCGAAGACACTTCAGTCTGAGCTGTCTCCCCGACTCTTCGGCCGGCCATGAAGACCCTCCGATTCCTCCTGCTGCTCGGTGTCGGGGTGATGGTCGCCGCGGTCATCTCTGATTACATCGATACTCGAGAGACAAACCTCAGGATCCGCGTCGCCGAACCGGATACGATTCCGTCGAACCTCAACACGCAGTCGGGCCGGTGGAGCTGGTCACAGTCGTCAGGGAGCGAACGGGCGATCGAGATCACGGCGGGGGGCCTGCGTCAATCGAACGACAGCCTTGTGTTGGACCTGGAGGACGTAGAGCTCAGGATTCTGCACGGCGACCGCGGCACATACGATCTTGTGGAGACTCCCGCGGCCCTGTTCGATACCCGTAAGGAGCAACTCTACAGCGAAGGCGATGTGTCGATTACGCTGGCGATCCCTTCTCAATCCCGGCAGGCCGGCCACGTACCGACGCGCATCCACACGTCCGGAGTGACATTCGAGAGCAAGACGGGCATCTGTGTTACGGAGAGGCGCGCCGAGTACGAGTTCGCCGGAGGACGGGGACATTCGACGGGAGCGTTCTATGATCCGGCTCGGCGCTTCTTTCGGATGGAATCGGACGTGTTTCTCGAGCGTTTCGGCGAGGACGGGCGTCCGCCGGCCCGAGTGCGAGCCGGGACGATGATCTTCCGCGAGGATTCTCAGATCGTTGATCTGAACGGCGCCGTCTCCGTTGAGCGAGGCTCTGAGCGGCTCGAGGCCAAACGAGCCTTCGTGCACCTTGACCAAGGCCGGGCACGATGGGTGGACGCCAGGGAGGTGAAGGGCTCGGACCATCAAGGGAACCGGACGGTGCAGTACGCCTCCCGGCGGCTCTACGTGGCCCTGACGGAAGACCAGATGCTTGACAAGGTCAGGGCCACGGGAGCCGCCACGCTGCAGTCCCGAAGCGGGTCTTCGCGGATGCGCGCCTGGGGAGATCGCATCGAACTTTACTACGAAACGCGTCCCGGATCGATGGAAAGCCTGCTGCGAAGGGTAAATTTGCGCAATCAAGCACAGGTGGAAGAACACCCTGCGGCTTCCCGGGGAATCGGTCTTCGCCGCTTGCAGGCCGACTCGATCGAGCTGCGCATGGCCGACAACGGTGAAGACCTGCAAACGCTCTCTGCCCTCACTCGCGGCCGCCTCGATTTGGAGCCGGCCGACGAGACAGGCGTTCGTCGGCAACTGGAAGCGGACCGCATCCAGGGCATCTACGGGGAGGGCAACCGCCTCGAGTATCTGAAGGCAAACGGCAAGGTCATGGTGGAGAGCATCCCCGGTGCTGATGAGGGGAACGCCGAACACCCACCGTTGAAGACCTGGAGTGAGGCGTTCGAGAGCAGTTTCGATCCTGGAACCGGTGAGGCGCGGCTCCTGAAGCAGTGGAACGGATTCGGCTTCCAGCGGGGGCGCCGCCAGGGCCGTGCGGGCGCGGCGGTATTTGATCCGGCCGGCAATGAAATCGCGTTGAGCACTGATGCGCATGTTTGGGATCTTTCGGGCGCGATTCGGGCCGACCGCATCCTGTTCGACGAGAATACGGGTGACTACGAGGCTCGCGGCCGAGCCTCATCGAGCTTCACCGAAGCCTCGACTGAAACGGCGTCCCGAGAGGAGGCGAACGGTTTCTTCGCTCCTGGCCAACCCGTTTTCTCGAGCGCCGAAGAGATCACCTCCCTGCGGGATTCCGGCGTTCTCATCCTCAGTGGACAAGCACGTCTTTGGCAGGAACAGAACCGGCTCGAGGCCGACATGATTCGGATTGACAAACCGGCGAAGATTCTGCGGGCGGAAGGGAATGTAGTCAACTACCTGACCGAACCGGCGAACGGCGGCAGGCCGGCTGCGAATGACAGACCCGCCGTGGAACAGGTCCGTATTCGTTCGGCTTCCCTCGACTACGACGAGGAGGAGAAGCTGATGGTCTACGTCGGTTCGGCGGAGTTGCGGCGCGCCGACCTGACCGTTACTTCGGATCGACTGGAGGGGCATCTGGGCTCCGACGAAGAAACCGGCTCTCGGAACCGGCTCGAGAAAGCGTTCGCGACGGGAAACGTTCGGATCGTCCGGAGAGGCGCCTCCGATGCCCGCCAAGGCGCCGGTCGGAATGCGGAATACTACCCCAGGGAATCAAAGGTGATCCTCATCGGAGCACCGGCTTCTGTTCAGGATGGACGCCGTGGGCGGACCGAAGGGGCGCGATTGACCTACTATCTCGACGATGATAGGCTGCTCGTTCAGGGCAGCTCACAGGAGCGCGCCCGCACCTTGAGGCGCAAAGCGCCCTAGCAGCCCGTGGCAAAAGTCACGCAGGCGGCGTTACGCGCCTCGGGGCCGATAACGTAATGTGTGGCCGCTTCAGGAACGCAGTGACGCAATCTTCGCAGAGTCAGCCGGAAGCGGCGCGTAACCCTACGGGCGACAGACGTTTGCAGCCGTCGGCTTTGTCGTTCGTCGGAGGAGATCACCCGGATCGTCATCCTCCTCACTCCGCTCCGAGCGACCGCAGGAGCCCGCCGCGCCTCCCACGGGACTTTTGCCACGGGCTGCCAGGTTTCTACTGCTCCTTCGGATGAGCCGCCTCGGTACGGAAAGAGTATCCAAGAGCTATCGCGGCCGCCGCGTGGTGCGAGAGGTCTCTCTCAGCGTCCATCCGGGGGAAGTCGTCGGCCTGCTGGGGCCGAACGGCGCCGGAAAGACCACCTCGTTCCACATGATTGTGGGACTCATCAGCCCCGATTCGGGCCGGGTTATCTATGACGGCAAGGACATCGCGGATGCGCCGATGTACGAGCGCGCCCGACTCGGAATCAGCTATCTGCCGCAGGAGCCGTCGATTTTTCGCAAGCTCACCGTCGAAGAAAACATCCTGGCAATCCTGCAAACGCTCAAGATAAGCCGTCGTGAACGGCGGCTGCGTCTCGACGGCCTCATTGACGAACTCGGTTTGGAGACGGTTCGGCGCAACCGAGGGTATCAACTCTCCGGTGGCGAGCGGCGACGCGTCGAGATTGCGCGTTCGCTGGTGATCTCTCCCCGATTCCTGTTGCTGGACGAACCTTTCTCCGGCATCGACCCCAAGCAGGTGCTGGAACTGCAAAAAATCATATCGAGGCTCAGAGAGTCCGGGATCGGCATTCTGGTCACCGATCACAACGTACGAGAGACGCTCACCGTAACGGATCGGGCATACATCATCCACAATGGTGAAGTCTTCCGCTCGGGCACCCCCGAGAACCTGGAGTCCGATCCGGAAGTGCGCCGCGTCTACCTGGGGGAATCGTTCCGTTTCGGTATTCGTCCGATGATGGATCAAGATCAGGCCGAAGACGAGGCGTCCTGGAGCCAGGAAACGCCGGCCCGAAGAGGCCCCTGAGTGGACAGCGGCAAGTGCCGCGGACCTAACCTGCATTTCTCACCACCCGACGGTCGAAGCACACGATACGAGCGCCAGGACTTCGTTGCGCTTGCTTGCCGTGCTCAACGTACGGTTCAAGTACGCCTGCGCGCGCCAAGCGGCTCGCGCCTTTTTCCTCCGCCCGGCTTGCGCCTCGTCCTGACGGCCCTCTCACGCACTTCGCCTCGCCGCGTGGTGAGAAATGCAGGTTAAGATTCGAGGCCGCGCGGAGGGTTTTCCTCTTCGTGCAGGCTGGCCGGCCCCTCCTGTTTCCACTTGTACTTCTCAGGCGGTCACAGCAAGCGATGTTGTAAGACCTGAAGCCGTGGCGGTCCGCTGTATTTTTTGTGTAGTGCGGCCTCTTGTCTGCAGCTCTGTGCTCTCAGGTTCGTTCTGAGGTGATTGGTATACTAATTGCTACTTACCGTGCGCGACCGGCCCTCTCATGTTGATGCAGCAAAGGCTCGGCCTTAGACTCGCCCAAAAGCCGGTTCTAACTCAAAGCCTGCGTCAGTTGGTCAAACTGCTGGCGCTCAACAAGCTGGATCTCAAGGCGGAAATCAACCAGGAGTTGTCCGAGAACCCGATTCTCGAAATCAGCGAGGAGGCAGAGGGCGACCCCGAGGAGTATGACGAATCCTCGGAGGCGGGCCTTGACGAGGAGGTCGGCTCATCGGACTCAGCCGGCGAGAGTGGCGATTCCGATACGGATGACGAGACGATCGGGGAGGTCAGCGACGACCCTTTCAGCGAGATCAATCTGGGCTCGTTCTTCGATGACTATCTCGACTCTGGACCAAGGGCGCCGGCGGAAGAAATAGCAGAACGGCCTTCGTTTGAAATCTTCCTGGCTGAACCCTTGACGTTAGTCAACCACCTGGAGTGGCAGTTCAGCATGTCGCAGGGATCGGCCGCCGTGCTGGAGGCGGCGGCCGCCGTGCTGGGCAACCTCAACGAAGATGGCTATTTGACGGCGAGCCTGGAAGAGATTCGGGAAACGTCCGGCGTATCCGCTGAAGACGCGCAGAAGGCTGTGGAGTTGGTACAGACCTTCGATCCTCTCGGCGTAGCGGCGCGTGATCTCCAGGAGTGCCTGTTGATTCAGCTTCGCGAATGTGAGACTGAAGACGGCATGGCCACCACGATCGTCAAGGATTTCATAACCGAACTCGAGAACAAGGAATTCGAGGCCATTGCACACAAGACCGGCAGGTCGCTGGAGGAGGTTGAGCGAGGGGTGGAGTTGATCCGGACGCTCGACCCACGCCCCGGACAGCGATACGCAGCATCGGAGAGTCGCCTGGTCGAGCCTGACGTCTATTTCGTCAAGTCGCCGAATGGTTTTCGCGTTGTGCTCGACGAAGAAGACCTGCCTGAGTTGAGGCTCAACCGCAGCTATCGCCGGCTTCTCGACCGAAGGAATGCAAGCAAGGAAGTACGCAGCTACGTTCGTGAGCGCTATCATTCGGCTCTTCAATTGCTCCGAAACATAGAGCAGAGGCGACAGACAATTCGCTCCGTGTGTGAATCGATCGTTCGACGCCAGCGAGATTTCCTTTCAAATGGCGTGGAGTATTTGCGCCCAATGATGATCAAGGATGTCGCGGAGGAAATCGGCGTTCACCCGTCGACAGTCAGTCGAGCGGTCGCCAACAAATACGGCCACACGGAACATGGCATTTACGAACTTCGTTTCTTTTTCTCCGAGGCGGTGCAAGGTCCCGCGGGCGCCACGATGCCGCTGATGCTGTTGAAGCTCAAGGTGAAGAAGATGATCGAGCAGGAAGACTTGGCTCATCCGCTTACTGACGATTACATCAGCAAGGTTCTCAGCCAGAATGGTATCTCGGTGACGCGCAGGACGGTAGCGAAGTACCGAGGGGATATGAACATTCCTTCTACTCACCGCAGGAGGAAGAAGAGAGTTGTTTCTTGACGGAGGTCAGATTATTGCATGAGGGTTCACTACACAGGCCGCCCTGCTCGTTTCTCGGCGGCGCAAGAGCGCAAGCTCGATGCGAAATTCCAAAAGTGCCACAAGATTCTCGGGCGAAAGAGGGATCTTGAGGCTCACGTCAAGATGTCTCGGCAAAGACATCTCTTTGACGCGGAGATTACGCTGCGGGCACTGAGTCATACGCTGGTTGTGAGCGGCTCGAGCATGGATGCCTTCCTTGCCGTGCAGTCGGCAGTGGAGAAACTCGAGCGACAGGTGATCCGCAACAAGCACAAGCTGATCGACGTGCGGCGGCACCAGAGCCAGAGGGCTGCTCAGGCGGTAGCGCCTGTTCCTCGGGACGTCGTGACCGCTTCCGAAGCGCCTGTCCGGAGACGGCTCGTGCGGTCGAACAGCGTAGCTCCCAAGCCGCTGACTGTCGAAGAGGCCATGATGCAGATCGACGAGTTGGGCAAGGATCATCTGACGTATCGGGACATGGAAAGTGGAGAGTTGCGTGTTCTGGTGCGACGGCGGGACGGCAAACTCGAACTCATCGAAGCAAGTTGAGCACTCTTCGCAGCCATTATGAGCGCTTATCGTCACAAGACGGAGCCGGCTGGCCGACCCTTCTCAACACGTGGGGAGGTGAAGTGCATGGAAGGTCCGTCAGGACGAGGCGCGAGCGGCTTGGCGCGCGGAGGTGCACCAGCCCCTGCATGGAGCACAGATAGCATGTGCAATGAACTCATGAACGTCGCATGGCATGCTTCTGCAGTCAGGTGTGTGAGAAATGCCGGCTGAGACAAGCAGCGCGGGGGAAACGCCGAGCGGGGCATACGAACTCGTCATCCTGACCGGACTTAGCGGCTCGGGCAAAGTCTCTGTGCTGAAGGTCTTTGAGGATATGGGGTTCTATGCGGTCGACAACCTGCCGATTGACTTGATTCCGACCTTCGCCGAGCTCTGCAGACACTCTCCGGAGATCTCCCGGGCCGCTCTGGTGGTCGATATTCGTGAAGGCGGGGCGCTCAAGAAATTCCCCGGAATCTTTCAGGAACTGAGGAAGCAGAATCGTGTGTTTCTGCTGTTTCTTGAAGCCGCGGACGATGTTCTACAAAGGCGCTTCAGTGAGACACGCCGGCCACACCCGCTGGGCACGGGTACGTCCGTCCTCAACAGCATCCGGGCGGAGAGGCAGGCGCTGCGATCCATTCAAAAGCTTGCGGATTTGATTCTCGATACCTCGCAGTTCAACATTCACGATCTGAGGCGTCTGATCGTAACGCGATTCCAGAGCGCTCAAGACAGACCGCAACTGCTCGTCACGGTGAACAGCTTCGGTTTCAAACACGGCTTGCCAACCGACAGCGACTTGGTTTTCGATGTCCGGTTCCTGCCGAATCCGCACTATGTGCCAGGTTGCAAGAATCTTTCCGGCAAGCATCCGAAGGTCATTCGGTACGTACGGTCGTTTCCGCAGACCGGGGAGTTCATCGGCCGGATTTCCGACCTGCTGCTGTATCTCGTCCCCCATTACGTGCGTGAAGGCAAGAGCTACCTGACGATCGCATTCGGTTGCACGGGGGGCAAGCATCGCTCGGTGATGATCGCGGATGCGGTCGGCCGCAACCTCACGGGCGCTGGGTGCGAAGTGAAGGTCTCGCATAGAGACATCCGCAAAACGTAGATAGCCTGCATTTCTCACCACGCGGCGAGGCGAAGTGAGTGAGAGGGCCGTCAGGACAAGGCGCGCGCCGCTTGGCGCGCGCAGGCGTACTTGACAGTACGTTGAGCACGGCAAGCAAGCGCAACGAAGTCCTGGCGGTCTGCGGCCTGCCGTGAATAGCGAGAACTCGTGGTTACCTGGCCGACTTGATGTAGTCGACGATCAGGTCGATCTGCTGAGGAGTGAGTCTGCCCGTGAAGGCGGGCATGACGTCGCCGCCCAATTGGATTTTGAAGTTCACGTATTCTTCGCTGGGCGTGCCTCCGGAGAACGGCAGCTTCTCGTTCTGAAAGAGGCGGAACATCGAGGGCCCGATCTTCCTGGTTTCGGCTTTGTCGATATCGTGGCAGACGATGCAGTTTTCGCGATAGAGGTCGCGGCCTTTGGCAAGGGGCTTCTCCCAAGGCGGAGGCTTGCGTTCGGTGGCGGACGAGGCAAGGGAGATCGTGATTGCCGCCAACGCGAGCAGCAGGCGCGCCGTCATGAGGCATCCTCGACACGCGTGGTTGTGATGGCGCCCGAGTCGGTGAGCAGCCGGACGAGTCGCTCGGCCCCTTCCTGGTCGCAACGGACTTGCATCGTGATGACGTCGTCGCGAATCGCGGGGGCAGGCGAACGGTTTTTGCGAAGAAGCCCCGATTCCCAAAGAAAGACCCCGACGGTGCCGAGGATGGCGCCCAACATCGTAAGTTCGAAAGTAATCACGCCCGTAGCCCAGCCGGAATTGAGGGGCATGCCTCCGGTGATGAGCGGGTAGTCGAGTTGCGTGTAGAACATCAGGGCGGTAGAGCCGCTTCCCACGACAACGGCGGAAAAGACTGCCAATAATGACATGCGGCTGGGCCTGTCGAGAATGCCGGGCTCGAATACGACCGGGCGCGCCGAGAAGACCTCGACGTCACGCTTGTCCACACCGGCGCCGGACACCGTTTGAACGGCGGCGGCGGCCGCTTCGACGTCGGAGAATTCAGCTCGCAGATACATCTTCGTCGTATTCCCAGATGGCGATGATCGGAAAGATCTTCGCGAAGATCATGTAGAACAGAGCCATTGCCGCAAAGGTGCCTGCCGTGATCGACAGCTCCACCCAACTCGCTTCGTAAGGCCCCCATGCGGCGGGCAGGGCCGAATAGCTCAACGTCGGGATGACGATCAGAAAACGCTCCAGCCACATCCCGATCAACACCGCCACGGAGGAAACAGCGATGGTACCGAGAGTCCGTAGCCGGCGAATGCCCAGCAATATGAAGGGAATCAGGAAGTTGCAGGCGACCATCAACCAGAAGTAAGGCGCGTATTCGCCATGGACACGGGCGTTGAAAACGGCCATCTCGATGTGCTCGTTGCCGTACCAGACGGTCAGGTGCTCTGAAGCCGAGAAGTAGAGCCAGACGAGGCACATCAGCAGCAGAAGCTTGGACAGATTGTGGAAGTGCACAGGGCGGAGATAGCGTCCCAAGTTCAGGAACTTCCGCAGAGCGAACATCACCAGGATGAGCGCGGCGATGCCGCTGAAGATCGCTCCCGCTACGAAGTAGGGAGCAAAGATGGTGCTGTGCCACATCGGCGCAATGGACATCGAGAAATCGTATGACACTACGGAATGAACGGACACCGCGACAGCGAGAATCATGGCGGCCATCAGTTTCATTGCGCGCTCCAGGGAGTGCCACTGGCGGTCACTGCCGGTCCAACCGATCGACAGGAGCCGGTAGACCCTGCTCTTCCAGCCCTGGCTGCGAGAGGCCATTTCCGCGAGGTCAGGGATGAGAGGCAGATAGAGATACAGGACGCTGCCTGTGATGTAGGTGAAGATGGCGGTCATGTCCCAGACCAGCGGCGATCGGAAATTGGGCCACAACAATCGATCATTCGGGTACGGGATCAGCCAATAAAAAAGCCAGACGCGCCCCAAGTGAATCAAGGGGAACATGCCTCCGATCATGAGCGCGAACACGGTGATCGCTTCGGCGGCTCGGGTCACGGGCTTGCGCCATCCGGCATCCGTAAGGCGAAGAATTGCGGAGATCAAGGTGCCGGCGTGTGAGATGCCGATCCAAAAAACGAAGTTGACGATGTAGAGGCCCCAGAACACGGGCCGACGAATGCCCGCGACGCCGATACCCAAAAAAATTTGACAGCCCCAGGCGAACAACGCCCAAACCACAAGGGCACTGAAAAACGCTGCCGACGCCAGGTACCAGAAACTGAGGCCTTCGAGTGGGTGGAGGACATCTTCGCGCACTCTACGGTGCGGACCGTTCAATGTCGTGGCGAGCGTGGTCATTCCTGTTGTTGAACTGGGGAGGACTCGATCAGTCAGACTTTTCCAAATAGAAGACTTTCGGTTTCGTGCCCAACTCTCCGAGAAGCTGTGTCGAGCGCCCAACGCCGGCCCACTGAGAGACTTTGCTCTCGGGGTCGGTCAAGTCGCCAAAGGCCATGGCCTCGGCGGGGCATCCCTGAACGCAAGCGGGTTGGATATCGCCGTCTCCGACTTTCCTGTCCTCGGCTTGGGCATCGAGCTTGCCGCGCTGGATTCGCTGTACGCAGAAGGTGCACTTTTCCATGACGCCGCCGGGGCGAACCGAAACGTCGGGGTTCAACTGCAGCTCGAGAGGTTCGGGCCATTCCGGATCGAACCAGTTGAAGACACGCACCTGATACGGACAGTTGTTGGCGCAATAGCGCGTTCCCACACAGCGGTTATAGACCTGTACGTTCAGGCCCTCGGCGTTCTGATAAGTCGCGTACACCGGACAGACGGGTTCGCATGGCGCATCGTCGCACTGCTGGCACAGGACCGGGCGGTACTTGACCTTGATGTCGGGGAACGTACCTTCGTAATAACGATCGATGCGAATCCAGTGCGAGGAGCGGCCCATCGCGGCTTCATCTTCGGTCGCGACAGGGATGTTGTTCTCGACATGGCAGGCGACGACGCAGGCCTCGCAGCCGGTGCAGCGATCGAGGTCGATCGCCATGCCCCAGCGGGGCACGTTGTCATCGGTGCTCTGGATCTCGCTGACCGGGACCAGTTGCTCTGACACTCTCTCCTCCTCTAACGATGCGGGTGCGGCTGACGATCCACCGCCGCATATTGCACCAGTCGCTGCTTCGTCGTTCCCTTTTCAAGTCGAACGCGAGTAGCGCCGAACGCGGGCACGCCCGTCTCTTGCTCCGGGACGGGATCGACGATCGATAGCGGGTTTGCGCCCTGGCCCGAGGCATAGCGTCCGAAGGTTCCGTGACCCTGTCCGATCGGCATGCTCACGACACCGGGAATCGCGGCGGGGTTGACGTAGACGGGCGCTTCAAGCTCGCCGCTCGGAGAAATGACTCTGAGCGTGTCGCCGTTTCTGACGTCGAGTTGCTCCGCTGTTGCCGGATCAACCTCGACGGGCAGGTTCCAAACGGCGCTCGAAGCTGGATCCGGCAACTGTTGCAGCCAAGGGAGATGCGACTCCCCACCAAAGCCGAACTGCAGTGTTGGATAGGGCTGAAAGGCGAAGGGATAGGCCGGGTCGGAGACGGGCGGGTCCCAATCACCGAGAGGCTCTGTTCGTGTGCGGTGGGCATCGGCAGGCCGCTCCCGCTCCCACCATCCTCCCTGCCGCCGTGCCTGGTCGATGAAGTCGGCGGGAGTGGATTCCTCGTCAGTGCCCTGCCCGTGGAGCGATGCATAGGCGCTGTCGAGGGTGACCGGCTCGATGGCTGCGTCGAGTCGCCGGGCAAGGTCGACTAGAACGTCAGGGGTTGCGCGTGTCTCGTGGAGAGGCTTCACGAACGCCGGCGCCCCAGTGAGGGCCGGCGTTGGTGACATGAGCGGGATGACACCCGCGGAGGCTTCAAGCTCGTGGTGGTCCGGCAGAATCCAGTCCGCATGCGCGGCGCTGTCGTCAAGGAAGCCGGCGAAGCTGATCACCAACTCAACCTTGGCGAGAGAGCCGGCGAGCCATGGCGCGGCGTAGAGCGGGTTGACGCCGTCAATCATCACGACTTCAGCCTTGCCGATCTGTTCCTCCAAGGGGCGGTACGCAGGCCTTTCAGCCGTCAGGCCGCCGGGCAGGGAGGCGGGCGGCATGACGCCACCCTTGGCGCCGATGTTTCCGAGCAAGAGATTGAGCTCATTCGCGGCGGTCACGGCCCTCGATGAGCCGGGACGCACAATGCTCGCCCCGGCCAGAACCAGAGGGGACATGGAGGATGCCAACTCACGAGCTACGTCTCGAATGCGCTTTTCTTCAAGGCCCGAGGCCTTGCACGCCGCCGAGAAATCGGTAGCCACGAATGCCTGCCGCAACGACTCGCCGGCTTGATCGCTTTCGCGCAGTTTATCGCTGACGATCACGTGGCCGATCGCCATGGCGAGGGCGTGTTCACCGCCAGGAGCGACAGGCAACCAGCGGTCGGCGCTCCAGGCCGTTTGTGAAAAGCGGGACTCGGCATGAACAAGCTTGCCTCGAATGCCCGGACGACCGCGGCGCATATGTCCGAATCGCCGGCTGTAGAAGACGGGCGAAGCCCAGCCACCCAGAAAGTCGGCCCCGATGCTCAGGACATAGGTCGCATCCTGGATCTCGTAAACCGGCAGCCCATCCCAGCCGAACGCGAGTTGACTCGCGCGCCGCTCGACCGTGAAGTCATTCACGCCGATTGTGGTGGCAGGGGGCGCCCCGATCGAATCCAGGAAACGGGCGGCGGTGGCGCTTCCTGTTCCCATCCCGGCCGACGTCAGGTAGACGATCCGCCTGCGATCGACGCCCGCGAGTACAGCCGCCACTTCCGACAAAGCGGTTTCCCAGTCGACGAGTTCGAAGTCTCCGGATCCGCGAGCTCCGGCTCGCCGGCGCGGCCCCGTCAGCCGATCGGGATGGTAGAGGCCCTGGACGGCAGCCTGGCCGCGGGCGCACAGTCGCCCTCCTGAGACCGGATCGAGCGGGTTGCCCTCGATCTTCTTGATGGCCGCGATTGGCTGGCGGACGGTCTCGCCTTCGACTTCAATCTTGCGCTCGGCCTGCATCACGCGGACGATCGTTCCGCAACCGGCGGCGCAACTGCTGCAGACGCTTGGATGCCATTCCTCCGCACCGGGGACAATCTCCGTTGCCGGTACCAGCAAAGGGATCAGCTCCTGCGCCTGCTTCCCGCACGCCCCGGTGAGCGCTCCACCCGATGCGGTTCCGACCAGTTTGAAGAAATTACGGCGATCCATGGTTTGAGATCCGGTCTTCTAGAAATGACACACGGCGCAATCGTCGCTCGCCTGCGTCTGGCGGTGGCAACTGACACACGTTCCCATGGTGTGCTCGACCGCCTTTTGGGCGACTGTCATCGCAGCCACATTTCCGTGGCAGGCGGAGCACTCGATCTTGGCGCGGATGTGCGGGGCGTGCCGGAACTTGACGTTTGCAGCGCGTTCGAAGCGGTACACCCGCTGCCAGGGCACCTCACGTTTCCGATTCCAGAACTCGATCAGCAGTTTTACTCCGGGTCCTTCGTTGGCGAGCCGCTCGTGGCACAGCATGCACTTGTTGATCGACGGGATCGTCGCCGCGGAACGTACGTCAGCTCCGCTGTGGCAGTCGATGCAGTCGACACCCGCGGCCACGTGTTTATCGTGCGGGAACTCGATTGGCTGCTGTTGGCCCCAGAGCAGCCCGCCAGCAACTACCGACAGCGAGACTGCGAGCAGGCGGCTCGATGAGAGCCTTGGTCGTGGTGCAGCGAGCATCAAGTGTTTCGGCGAGGTGTTCGTTGCAGCGTTTCAGGCGTGCCTGCGGAGACCGGGCTCCTTGAGACAGGTTGCTTCCGTGCGAGTTTCGGCGGCCTCCCGGACTGATTCCGGCCCGCCGCTGCTCAGGCTCGTACTATCTTACGCAGCCCTGCCCCTTGCATGACCGTCGGGAACGAACCCGGCGCGCGTCGAGAGAACCGTGCCGGCCGAAACTAGAGAGTGTACAACGTAGGCTGTCCGATTCGCATCGGCCGCTCTGTTCCTCGGAGGCAGAGTTCGTTTTGCCCGGATGTGACTTCGGTAAGATGAGGTGCGCCTCCCGTGAGCCATTCCTTTCAACAGTTCGAGATGCTTCTTGCCGAGCACGAGCCCGCGGCAGTGTTCGACTTCCTGCTGGAGCGCTATCGCGCCGAAGAGAACTTTCCACTCGTCTTCGAGACGCACTTGATGAAGAAGCGACACGAACTCGGACTGCCGCTGATTCCAACCGAACCTCTCAACGGCCTGGACGTCGAGACGCAGCGAGCCTACGACGAAGGGTCGATAGCGGCGGCGCGCGAGGTGGGCGGCTTGTTCCTTGCGAAGGGAGATATCGGCCGCGCCTGGCCTTACTACCGGGCCGTTGGAGACATCGAAACGATCCGCAAGGTGATCGACGAAGTCCCGCCCTCGGACGATCTGGATGACGTAATCCAGGTAGCGTTTCACGAGCGGGTTCACCCCAGGAAGGGTTTCGAGCTGATCTTGTCAAACCACGGCACCTGCCGCGCCATTACGTGCTTCGGCCAGTACCCGAGTGTCGAAGGCCGCGAGGAGAGCGCAAGGCTGCTGATCGAGACGCTTCACACGGAGATCATCGACAACATGAAGCGGGTGATCGTACGCAATGAAGGCGAGGCTCCCGACACGGGATCTCTTCCCGAGCTGATGCAGGGACGGGATTGGCTCTTCGAGGGCAACAGCTATTACGTCGATACATCGCATGTGGGCTCGTGCATTCAGTTCGGACCGGATTTGCATGATCAAAAGAGCCTGAGCCTGCTGATCGAACTCACGGAGTACGGCAAGCGGCTTTCAGAACTGTTTCAATATCCGGGCGAGCCTCCGTTCGAGGACATCTACCAGGATTACAGCGTGTATCTTCGTTGCCTGGCAGGCGAGGACGTGGACGAGGGAATCCGCTACTTTCGCGAGAAGATAGCGAGTTACAACCCCGACGACATCGGGAGCGCACCGGGTCAGGTGCTCGTCAAGCTTCTGGTGCGGCTCGGGCGGTTCGACGAAGCCATTCGGGCTTTCGATGATTTCCTCACGGACGCCGACCCTGCTTATCTGAGTTGTCCGAATCGAGTCCAGCTTTGCCAAATGGGCAAGCGGTTCGATGAGCTTCAGAAGACGGCCAAGGCGACAGGCGACCTGCTCACCTTCGCGGCTGCGACATTGCAATCGAGAAGCGCGAATCGACCGGCCTCCTGAAGCGCCCCGCAAGGCCCGGCGATTCAGCGAAAGCGGAACGAAAACAGGTCGGCGTCTTTCAGCTCGAAGAGCAGACGAACGTCTTTGCCGGCGAGGGAACCCACATCGGCTCCTTGCTTCCATGCGACAGGCCGCTCGATGGAGTCACCGTAGATCTCGATCGAGTCAGCGAGGGAAAATCCGTCGAAGGGCCTTCCCTTGCCGTCTTGCATCTCGACCCGGATGCTACCGGCGGCGGAAGTCGAGAAATTGATCACCAACTCCTTGCCATCGAAGAGGAGGGGTTTCGTGAGCAACGCACCGCCTGACAGCGGGGCCTCGACAGAAACGAACCCGTCGATGCGGAGCGTATAGCGCCGCAGGCTGATTCCGGGACCCTCCCAGCCATCGCCTTCCGTGGCGTAGATCGAGAGCTCGTTCGGTGCGCCTTCGAGGGCCGGCTTCGTTTCGATCAAGCCCCAGTTCTGATAGTTGGCGCCATAGCTCCAACGGCCTTCTTCGATCGGGCCGGGACGGATGAAGGCTTCACCCCACACCTTGAATGTTTCCCGGTCGCGGCTCGCCATGAACCCGCCGTCGGTGTAATCGGCGCCATAGCGTTTGCTGACCCGCGCGAGCCTTTCGTTGAACGGCGTCAGCAGGCCGCGGCCCGCGATGTAACGGGTCGGGAAACCGAGCAGCACGTGCGGCGCGCGATGGTAAGGGGTGACCTGGTTGGTATAGAGTTCAGTGAGTCGGCCGGGTGAGTACTTGAGAAAGGCGGGCTCGGTCCAGTCGAGAAAGTCGGAGGAGGTCGAGGTCATGATGTCGCGACCCTCGCGAAACTCACGATGGTACTCGCGGTATTCGCGCCGCTCGGCGTCCCAGAAGGCAAGGTTCTGCGAGTCGAAGTAGCCATCGGTCACAACGGGCTCCTCCCGCATCTTCGACCAGCGAATGCCATCCGATGACTGAAAGGCGTACAAGCCTCCCTCGCTCTTGATCCCGCCAAGCGCCTTGTAACGGGCTTCCGGGGCAGCGTCCGGATTGGCGTCCTTGAACGGCGCGAAGTTGTGAGAACCCTCGCGGTTCCAGATGATGTTGTTCTTTTTCGAGCCCTGGAACTCGAAGAGTCCGAGGTTCGGCTTGTTCCAGTGAATGCCGTCAGTGCTTTCCGCGTAGCAGTACACCTGGCCATGGACAAACTTGAGCTTGTCACCGCTCAAGTCCATTTGGCGGCCGCGGTAGTACATGCGGTAGACCGAGCCGTCACGGAAAACCGTGACGTAGTTGGAGTTGTTGCCCTCCCAGGGAGCATCGAGGACGATCGCAATCTCACGAGGCGTCGGCCGGTGAAGACGCAGCCGCGCGCCGCTGGTCAGGTTTTCGATGACATGGCCGTCGACGAACAATTCGAGCCGCGAACCGATCCGGATCGGGTCCGCTTGTGCGGAGGGGAGGGCTAAGACGGCGGAGAGAACCGCCGGCAGCAGGAAACGGATGAGGAGCGTCATGGCAGTAACCCTTTAGCGGAATGCCGCGGCCGCTTTTCCCGTACGCGGATCGAAAGAGGCGGCGCTCAGCAAAGCGACTCCGCCGCGGGAGACTCGATACCCGATCTCTTTGAAAAAACCGACGTCTTCGGCTTTCCACGGGTTATCGAGAGTAAGGTTCATGTTGCCGAGGGTGTGCATCCGGGGGCCGTTGACGGATTCAACCATGGAACGATCTTCCCCGACGAAGTGCAACAGGGCCGAGTAGAGCATGTTGGGAATGCGGCGTCCGCCCCGCCCGCCGATGGCGAGGATGGGACGGCCATCGCGCAGAACGACGGTGGGAGTCATATTGTTCAGGGGGCGCTTGCGCGGGGCGATCGAATTCGCGCGGCCGGGGCGGGGGTCGAAGCGCGAAACGCCGTGTCCGAGAGTGAGTCCAAGACCCTCCACGGTAACGTGCGCGCCGAAACCGCCGCCGTGGGAGAGCGTGACAGCCACGACGTTGCCTTCCCGGTCGGACGAGCTGATGTGAATGGTGCCCCTCTGCTCGTAGGAGTCGAAGTCCTGCTCGATGGGGCGACCGGCTTTCACGGAGCTTTCGACTTTGTCCGCGAGCTCTCGGACGTAATCGTCAGAGAGCAGGCGCGCAACGGGGACATCGACGTGTTCCGGGTCACCGAAATACCGAAAGCGGTCGGCCCAGACGAGCCGCAGAGCCTCGAGCGCGGCGTGGTTCTTTTTGTACCTTGCCGTCCACTCTTCCCACTTCAGAGCCTTCACGATGGCCAGCGCCTGCAAGGTCGAAAGGCCGCCGGCGCTGACGGGAGCGGTGTGCATCGAGTAGCCGCGCCACGAGAGTTGGTTGGTTTCGACCTGCCTGGCTTCGTAGGCCGCAAAATCATCAGCCGTAGCGATGCCGCCATGCTTTTGAAATGCAGCAGCGATCCGGCGGCCGATGTCGCCTCGGTAGAAGGAATCGGCCGTGCCGCGGCCGGCCAGCGTTTCGAGCATGGAGGCGAGGTCCGGGTTGCGATACCTCTGCCCTGCGCGGATCGGCTCATCGCCGTGGAAGTAGAGCTTCTTCGAGGCCGGGTCGCGGCGGAAGTGGTCGGCAGAGCCTTGAAACGATCCGGCAACACGTTCATTCACGACGAACCCGTCGCGGGCGTAACGGATCGCCGATGCGGCCACGTCGCCCAGCTTCTTCTCGCCGTAGCCGTCGAGAGCCGCCTGGAGTCCGGCCATAACGCCCGGGATGCCGGCGGCAAGCCAGCCGTAGTAGTTGACCTTGCCGGGAACCTGCCCTGTGCCGTCGTGCTTGAACATGTCAGGCCGCGCGGCCTGAGGCGCCATGGAGTTGGCGTCGATGCAAGCGACCTTGCCGTCGGCCCGTCCGATCGTGATGTGCGTGCCGTATCCGGCAATGCCGCACGAGGCGGGCTCGACGACGGCCGCGGTCAGGGCCGCGGCGACGGCCGCGTCCACGGCATTGCCGCCTTGCGCGAAGATGTCATGCCCGGCGCGGGCGGCCGTCGGCGCGTGCCCGACGGCGATGGCGCCGAGCTCGCTGATGATGACATCGCCGGATTCGCCTTGCGCTGCCAACGCCTGAACCGCCGCGGCGCTTCCAGACAGCTTCAATAGGGTTCTGCGTCTCATGCGCCGAGTCATCGGTTGCTCCTTCGTCACTCCGATCGACCGCGCCTTCCCACCGGCGCGGAGCATCCCGTCAACTCTACTTTACCGCGCCTCGTCCCGGCGCTTTTCGAACACTGCCAGGGCCTCGCGGAACTGCCCGAGGACGTGCTCCTTCTCACGGTCCGATCTCCAGTACTCGTAGCCGTCCCAGAGCGTGACCAGGTCGTTGATCCACTGGATGAAGTATTCGGCATCTTCTTTCGAGCGGATGGGCTGGTCGCCGACATAAACGTAGATCGGACTCGTTTCAGCGACAGGATAGGCATCGTCGATGGGGTGCTTGATGCCGGCGCCGGCGGCCTTGAGCGTATACCAGCCGCTTTCGGTCACTTCGATCCGTTTCTCGAAGACCGCTTTCTGATTGTCGAAGTCCAGAGGAATCGACTCGATGACTTCGCCGTTGCGGATGATCTCGAACGTTTCGAGCGGAACGATCGACTCGAGCGTCGCGCGCACCTCGACCGAGCCGCCATCCGCAGGCAAACGAATCTCCGCCCCAGGGATCTCGCCGTTGATCGTGAACTGGATCAGCGGGCCATTGGTGACGAACGTCCAGCCCTCCCGGACCGCTTCCACCCATCCATCCCAGGTGAGTTTTTCTCCCAGGTAGGCATACATTCGGGCGGCGCCGATCGGCGGCGTGGCCTGCAGGTTCAGGATCGAATCTTCACCGGCTGAAGCCGTCACCTTGAAGCCGCAGTTCAGCGAGCGATGCCAGACCTTCGACGTCGCCGTGTAGTGCCTGGCGCTGGTCAGCACTTCGAGGAACTCGAACGAGCCGAGGGCGACGTCCACGGCGTAGGTCTGGGCAACGCGGTATTCCGAGTCCATCGAAGGTTCGCGTGAAAACGGGTGGACGTGCCCGCCGAGGGCCCCCTGCTTGCGCGCCAGGGCGAACATGTCGGTATTGCTCGGATAGAGGCTGGCGATGCCGGTGTCCTGGTAAGCGGTCGTGAACGGCGAAATGAGGTGCTTGGTGAGATTGATGAAGTTGATGTGGCCGTACCAGGCTGGACGGTATTCCTCACCGAACGAGATCAGGTACTGGCCGTCGGAGAGGGGGTGCAGCGGTTCTCCCTTGTAGTACTGCGTGTCGAAGACGCGGTTGTCCTTGTTGGCGATCTTCCAGCCGACGTGGTCCAGGTCTTCCGCCTTGGCCTCGAACAACATGTACTCGGGCGTGTTGTTGAGGTTGCCACCGTAGTTCATATGGACATGGTCCGAGCCGCTCCACCATCCCATGGCGTTCATGTTGGCCATCCGCGTGAGTTCGAGCTCGATTCGCGTGACGCCTTTCGGGTGGACGTAGAAGTTGCCTTGGGACGGCCAGTACTCAGGCCCCTTTGTGGCTTCGAGGATCAGCTCGCCGATCGGCACCTCGACGATAAAGTGCCCGGGGGCGTGGAAGAAGTCTTCTTTGGCGGCGCGGGCGGCGACTCGCTGGTAGGTGTTCTCCGGCGCGTAGATCTTGCCGTCGGAGGCTTTCATGTAGACCCGCGATTCGGTGAGCTCGCCGGTCGTGTCGTCTTTGACGAACACTTCGATGCGGCCCATCGGGCGGCGCCAGACGCGGCGCTTGATCTCGACTTTCTCGTCGGTCCCGCCGAAGGTCTTGAGCAAGCGGAGCTCGGAGAGACCGTGCTCGTTCGAGATGTAGGCGATCCATTCGCCGTCGGGGGACCAGGCCGGGTCGAAGTGGTCCCAGGGATTGCGCGTGAGTTGCAGCGGCTCGCCTTCATGCACGGGATGGACGTAGAGGTTGGTGTATTGGCTGCCGCGATGCGAGGCGTAGAGGATGCGCTTGCCGTCGTGCGACCAGTTCGGCCTGGTGCGATAGAGCGTCTCTTCGCGCAGGATGCGATTGGCTTTCGACATGGCGTCCGGTTCGAGCGGCGCGCGCCAGATCGCGCCGGAGCCCAGCGTGATGCCGCGGTTGGAAACGAGGATGATCTCCTTGCCGTCGGGCGAGAACGTGGGCTGAATGTGGTCGTCGTAGCGCCCGAAATAGAGGCGCCCGCGTCCGAAGTCGTTAGGCTCGGTGATACGGACCTGTTCGCCGAAGGAGCCGTTGTCGAACGAACGCGTGTAGATGTGGAAGCGGCTCCGGGGTTCGTTGTGAACGTAGGCCAGCGTGTTGCCGTCCGGCGACCAGACGGGGTCGGCGTACAGTTGGCCGCCCTCGGTGACGGTGGTGCTTTCGCCGGTGGCGACGTTGTAGAGCATCAAGTTGATGCCCTGGCCGTCTTCGGCTGTATAAACGATCCAGCGGCCGTCGGGCGACCACGCCGGGGCGGAGTCGTAGGTCTTGTTCGCGGTCAGCTCGTAGGCAGTGGTGTCGCCGACCTTGATCTTCCACAGCGAGCCCGACATGGAGAAAGCGATCTCCTTGCCGTCGGGCGACCACGCCGGCCGCCAGGGCGTGCTGGCGCTCGGCGGCATGTAGAAGTTGTACATGTACCCTCCGGCATAGCGGTTCCTGGCCGGGAACTGCGCCAACCCGGAGGTGATGCAAACGGTCAGGCAAAGAAGGGCGACAACACTGCGGCGATAGCGATTCATAGCGACTCCCGGGAATTTTCTACATCCCGATCCCATACGACCGGTCAGGATAACGCATCCAGCAACTGGTCCACGTCGGCCATCGTATTGAAGACGGAGGGCGAGACGCGCATCTGTTTCCACTTGACCTTGGCGGCGACTTTGGCGGCTTTCAGTCTGGCGCTGGTTTCTTCGGGGTTCTCGACGAGAAAAGCCGTGATGGGCGTTGGGCTGCCCGGCGGTGTGATGCAGGGGTAGCCGAGTTTCGGCAACTCCTCGATCAGCTTGTCGCACATGGGCCTGGCGTGGGCGAGGATGTTGTCGACACCGAGCTTGAGGATGTACTTGAGAGCCTCGCGCTGCGCCGCGCCGGCGATGTTCGAGACGTTGCCGACCTCATACATTTGCGCCCCGCCGCGCGGTTGATAGCTGATCGGCGTCTCTCCCGGCGGGCTCCCCGGGAAGTTGTGGAACTCGAAGTTCGAGTATTGCTTGTCCCCGTACATCATCGGCTTGAGCACGTCGCCCTGAAGCTCTTCCCGCACGTAGAACAGCCCGATGCCGCGCATCCCCATCAGCCACTTGTAGGTCGAAGCCGAGCAGAAGTCGATCCCCATGGCCCGCATGTCCACGGGAACGCAGCCGGCCGCCTGGACGACGTCGGCATATACGTAGGCGCCGTTGGCGTGCGCGATCTCGCTGATGGCCTTGGAGTCGTAGAGGAACCCGTTGATGTTCGAAACGAGGGTCAGCGAGACGAGCTTGGTGTCGTTGTCGATCGCCCGCTCGTACTCCTCGGGGGCGACCTGCCAGTCCTTCTGCTTGATGATCCGCAATTCGAGCCCGGCATCCTGCAGGCGGCGATAGATATAGCTTCCTCCGTGATAGTGCAGCTCGTCGGTGACGACGTTACCCTTGCCGTCGTGCAGGCCCAGACCGAGAGCGACGAGGTTCTCGCCGATCAGCGTGCTTTGCACGAGCGCGATTTCCGACGCCTTGGCGTTGATGAGTTCGCCGTACAGCGCCTTCACTTCGTGGAATTGCTTTTCGCCGAAGCCGGCGCCGTCTCCCGGACCGTCAAGGATGTAGTCGAGATACCTGCGGGCCGCGTTGACGGAGTGGACGCCGCAGGGATGCCGGCCGGCGTTGTTGAGAAAGGCCTGCTTCGTTGACCAGGGGAAAGCAGCCCGGGCGGTTGCGAAGTCGGCATTTTCCGCGGTGAGCGCAGCGTCGGCGATCTTGGAATCCGCCGCGCTGCAACCAAAGAACATGCCGGAGCCGAGCGCGGCGGAACCGGCCAGGAAATCGCGTCGATCAAAGTTCATAGGGTTTCTCCGTCGATCGAGTCGGTCTCGCTTCGTCTAGGCCAGCGCCGCCACCAAAGCCTCGACGTCCTGCTGGTTGTTCATCACCGACACCGATACGCGCATCTGATTCCCGAACCGCAGTGTGACCTCGATATGGGCTTCCTTGAGCCGCCGCTCGGCCTCTTTCGGATCAGGGACGCGAAAGGTCGTGATCGGGCTTCGATTGCCACTCGGGGTGATCGAAGCGTACCCGATCTTCGGCATCTCCTCTTGCAGGAACCCGGTCAAGGAGGCCGCGTGCGCCTGAATCTCATCCACGCCGACCCGGTGGATGAAGTTCAGCGCCTCCTGTTGGCAAACGCATCCGACACTCGAGACGTTACCCACTTCGTACTGTGAAGCCTTCTGCTTCGGCCGGTAGACGATCTCGCCCTTGCCGGAGTCGGGATCTTCGACCCAGGGCTCGTAGTTGAAGCTCACGCCACCTCCGAACTGCACAGGCTGCACGACGGTTCCCTGCAGGTCCTCCTTGATATAGAGGTATGCGAAACCGCGCAGTCCCATCAGCCACTTGTAGGTCGAGCAGGCGGCAAAGTCGATTCCCATGGCCTGCACGTCGATGGGCACGGCTCCGCAGGCCTGGATGATGTCGGCGTAGACATAAGCGCCGTTGCGATGCGCGATGTCGGCGATCTCCTTCACCGGAGCGAGCAGCCCATTGACGTTCGAAACCAGCGTCAGCGCGACGAGCTTCGTCTTGTCGTCGATGACCTTTTCGAAGTCGGCCGGGTCGAGGCGCCAGTCGCGGTGCTTGACAATGCGCACGTCGAGACCCCGCTGCTGGCGCATCTTGTAGTTGTACAGGCAACTCGAATAGTGCAGATCGTTCGTCACGACATTGCCGCCGGACTCCTGAATGCCCATGCCGTTCACGACCATGTTCTCGCCGACGGTCGTACTCAGGCAGAAGGCGATCTCAGACGGCCGGGCATTGATCAGCCTGGCGAACAGCTCCTTGACTTCGCGCTTGTATGCGCCGCCAAGCGCCTTCGCTTCGTCCGACACCTCGTACCAGCCGGCTCGCGAGCACTCGTTCGCGAGGTAGTCGGCGTACTGCCGCATGGCCCGCGCCGATTGCGCGCTGAGGGGGTGCTGCGAGGCGTGATTCATGTACACGCCGTTCTCGGACCGCGGGAAGTCGCGGCGGGCGCTGTCGAGGTCGCCGAGCACCGGCGCGGCATCGCTTTCCTGGCCGCATCCGAGCTGCGACGCCACGGACGCCGCGACGCCTCCCGCAAGAAACGATCTTCGATTGAAGTTCATGGTCCCTCCGTTTATTTTTTTCTCCGCCCGCACACGGATGATACCAACAGGAAACATCCGGACCGCTGTCAATGCCGCTTGATCAAGAGGATGTTTCCGGTCAGACCAGGGCGTCGAGCAGCTTGTCGACATCTTCCTGGTTGTTGTAGATGTTGGGCGAGATCCGCAAACGATTCCCCGTCATGGTCGCCTGAACGTTCGCCTGTTTCAGCCGGGCTTGCGTTCCCTCGTAGTCCGCCGGGATGAAGACGAGGATCGGACTTCGAGCGCCCTCGGGCGTGATGCACCGATACCTGCTCTCGGGAAGCTCCTTGCGGACGCGGTCGACGAGGGCCATCGTATGCACCAGCATGTTTTCGACTCCGATCGCTTCCATCACCTTGAACGACTCATACTGGCCGCAGTAACCCTCGCGGGCCGTATTGCCCGGCTGGTATCGGCCGGCGTTCGTGGGCGGGGAAAAGGGCATGGGATCTTCGTCGCCGTCGGCGGGGTCCACCCAGGGCGGGTAGTTGAAGCGAACGTAGCCGGGGAAGAGCAGGTCTCTCACCGCCGTGCCTTGCAGTTCATCGCGGACGTACAGAAAGCCTGAGCCGCGGCAACCCTGGAGCCACTTGTAATTCGAGCAAGCGGCGAAATCAAGGCCGAGCGCCTTGACATCGATCGGGATGGCGCCCGCTGCCTGAATGATGTCGGCGTAGACATACCCACCGTTCGCGTGCGCCATCCCGGTGATGGCCTTGGCGTCTTCGACGTGTCCGTTGACGTTGGAGACCAACGTGATCGCGACGAGCCGGGTCTTCTTGTCGATCGCGGCTTCCATGGCGTCAAGGTCGGTGACCCAGTTCTTCGACTTGACGATCCGAACATCCATGCCGGCTTTCCTGCGGCCGAGGAAGCTGTGGATCGAGCCGGCGTAGTGCAGGTCGTTCGTGACGACGTTGCCGCCCGCGGCCTGAATGTCCAGGCCGTTCACCACGATGTCCTCACCGGCCTTGGTGTTCTGGACGAAGGCGATCTCCGACGGCTTCGCGCCGATCATGCGCGCGAACTGCGGCTTGACGGCACGCATCGCCTCACCGGCGTACTCGCCGCGGCCTTCTCCGCCGCCGTACATGTGGAAGTCCATGTACTTCTGCATCCCCTCGCGGGTATGGATGCTCAGCGGGCAGTGCGCCGCCGTGTCGAGGTACGGCTGCCGCATCACCCGCGGGTACCGCTCACGAATCGAAGCGATGTCGGAAAGCGTGGGGGAAGCACCCCCCTGGCTTTCGCATGCCGTGTGGACCGCGGCCGCGGCGGCGCCCGCCGCACCCAGGAACTGACGTCGATTGATTGGCATAAACTCCCCTCCCCGGGAAGGCCGGAACAGACGGCCCTCCAGCGTACCTCTACTCTAAGCCTCCCAGCGCAAAGTGTCCACGCCTCCCGTCAATGCAATAGAAAAGCCGTGATTCGTGACTCGTGATTCGCACGCACTTCGAAGGGCCGACCGAGAACGGCGGACGGGGCAAGGACACTGGCTTACCCCCACTCCCCCCCCCCCCGCGCAGGCCGCGCGATAGCCGCTCGCAGCCGCGCCATGCCGAGCGAACGCGCCCAGCGAAGCAGCGACCGGGCGGCGCGGGGACACTGGCGCAGAACAATATTTTTAGGTGAACAATGGCGAACAATGGCGAACAATCGTGAACAATGGCGAACAACGATGAACCGGGAAACAGTGACTTGCCGGCGGGCGCAGTGGTCCGGACGGCGGTTTCCGGTGGCGCCACCCTGGCCACCCACGGAGAAAGGCCGTGATTCGTGTTTCGTGACTCGTGATTCGTGAAAACCTCAAAACCTGTTTTTAGTTTTTTGTTTTTAGTTTTTCGTGAAAACCTTGGATTTCGCGCTGGCTCGCGCGGCGCGCGAGGAAAGGCCGTGTTTCGTGATTCGTGAAGACCTCGGAATTCGCGCCGGCTTGCGCCGCGCGCCAGGAAAGACCTTGGTTCATGATTCGTTTGCTCAACCGTGCAGCCGGGCTGTCGCGGAGCGGCTCGCGGGACACGTCCAGGGCCGCGAGATCCACGGCCGTATTGCGAGGCCACCAGGGCTTGCGACATTTTTTTAGCGGGCAATAGTGGGCAATGCCGGGAAATCGTGGGCAACAGCAGGCAGGAAAGGTCCTTGAACAAGGCGAGATGATGCCGGAACGACATTTCCTTCGCAGGCGCTCCCAGGCCACGGATCAAGCTTATTTCACGAACCATGATCCTCATGCTACGCAGCCCGGGCCGGAAAAAAAAGACTGAAGGGCTTCAGTACCAACAGGTACCAAAGAGACCATGTTTCGTGTCCCGTGTTTCGTGAAAAACACAAAGCCGTGAGTCGTGTTTCGTGCCTCGTGATTCGCGAAGAACATAAAGGCCGTGACTCGTGTCTCGTGATTCGTTTTTCGTAAAGACCTTAGAATCAGTGGGTTGCGGTCAGTGAGCGCCTGGGGAGCCCCGATTCGCGACCCGCACGGACTGCGCCTCCCTGTGCTGTTGCCTAGCAGACCGGGGCAGAAAAAACAAGACTGAAGGGCTTCAGTACTCCATGCACCAAAAAAGCCGTGATTCGTGTTTCGTGACTCGTGATTCGTGAAAAACCTTAATGGCCGTCTTGCGCGCGCCTTTTTCCTCCGCCCGGCTTGCGCCTAGCCTGCCTTTCTCACCACCCGACGGTCGAAGCACGCGATACGGCCAGGACTTCGTTGCGCTTGCATGCCGTGCTCAACGTACTGTTCAAGTACGCCTGCGCGCGCCAAGCGGCTCGCGC
>JAPPLB010000119.1 GCA_028819575.1 Bryobacterales bacterium
GCGCCAAGCGGCTTGCGCCTAGTCCTGACGGCCCTCTCACCCACTTCGCCTCGCCGCGTGGTGAGAAATGCAGGCTAAGTGCCTCGAAACGAACTAGATAATCTCAAGTGGAGCTGCGAAATCCGCTGTAACGGTGGAGGGTTGATCCAGACACCTGGCTTTGCCGCTCGACTGGCGCCCGAGATGCTCTACTCGGCTGGAATGACCGGTAAGAGGATATGCGACGGGCGCTCGCTGGAATGATGGATCGTCTGATGAGCTACAACCGGCTTCGACCCAAGCCCAATCGTTTCACCCGTGTTCAGGTTGCGGTTGAACTGCGGGAAATGACTGCTCGTGATGTCCACGCGGATTCGATGACCCGGCAGAAAAGCGTTGCTCGTGCCAATAAGATTAATGGGCATCTCATAAATGCGTCCGGGCTCCATCAGCTTGGGCTTGTCGAGCCCTTCGCGATGGCGAGCACGTAGAATACCTTCGGCAACATTGACCGCGCGCCCATCGGGATAAACGTCGACCAGCTTGGCGACGAAGTCGGTATCCTTTGCATCGGAGCCGGCGTACAAGACAACTTTGACAGGTCCTGTCACTTCGACTTCCTCTTCCAGGAATTCGGAGGTATAGACGAGGATGTCATTGCGCCCTTCGATGGGACGCTGATCCACGGGGCCGATCGGCGTATCGGCCCCGCAGCAGTTGTTGCCCCCCAGGCTGGGGACCGGATGATAGGGGTCGTATCGATAGCGATCCGGTCTGCTGTCGTCCGCGGGAGGATCCCAAGAGAGGCGTCCATCACCACGGTAGCTATTGGCCTTCCCGTCGCTATGCAAATACAGTTTTCTGTATTCGGTGCGGGCCAAGGGATACTCGTTCTCTCGTCTCCAGACATTCTTCCCCATTACATACACGGTGACCGGTGGCTCATCCTGGATACCCGTATCGACTCCTTTCAACCAGTAGTCAAACCAGCGTATTTCGACCGAACGAGTGTCTATATTGGCGTGATCGCCGAAGTCGAGGTGTCCAACGCGGCGAGCCGGACCGTGGCCCCAAGGGCCGACGATCATCCGACTCTTCTCGCGCGCCAAAGCCGTCTTGCCCCGCTTGCTCAACTTGGCGTATCCGTTGAGTGTTCCCATCAGGTTGACATCGAACCAACCTCCGAAGGTGTGGGCCGGAATCGGGATCTTATGGAAGTCCACTTCGGCATTGAGAGCCTTCCAATAGTCGGTGTAATCGGAACGGGTGACCCAGTCCCTCCAGAACGTTGGGTTACGACCGACGAGGCGCGGTATATCGACCAGCGGCAGGTGCCAGAGTACTTTCTCGTAGCTGATACTTTCGGGCCCATTCTCCATGAAGTGGGGCACAGTGTTCTGCATGAGTCGGTCGTCGTTCCGAACAGCGCCCCAGCCGAAGCGCATCGCCAGTCGAAACGCTCCGTTCGTCGTCACCCCGTGATGATAGAAGCTTGTCATAGCCACCACCGGAAACACCGTAACCAGGTGCGGCGGAACAGTACGGGCCGCCTGCCACTGTACATGACCCAAGTAGGATGCCCCTTGCATCCCCACTTTTCCGTTCGACCAAGACTGACGGGCAGCCCACTCGATCGTGTCGTAGCCGTCGAGCATCTCAAGCCGATACGGTGACCATTTACCATTCGATTCGTGTCGTCCTCGCGTATCCTGGAACACGAAAACATATCCTCGCCGCGCGAAGAATACCGCGGCGGCATGTCTACCCGCGCGTTCGGTGCCATAGGGTGTGCGGGAGACCAGTACCGGGTACTTTCCCTCACCGGCAGGACGATAGATGTCGGCTTTGAGAATCGCACCGTCCCTCATCGGGATCGGAACACGATTCTCAACCTGAATGTGATTGCCAGGCGGTCGGGCTGCAGGGAATAGATCCTCGTGGTCGATTTGACCCAGCAGTGGGCAGACGCTCAGCGCCAGTGCCGCGAGGCTGTGCCAGAGGACCGGCGAGTTCGGGCGTTCGCGTTCGGTCACGGAAAGTACCTCTACCTCATGGAATCGCAAGTCGAAAAGAGACACTGCACGGTAATAGACCTGCGTCAATCAGTCGGAGATCCCTATCCGCGTCAGAGTTCTGTGGTTCAACAGCATCAAACAGGCCACTCGCTCATGACCTCTTATATCCTCACCATTCGCTGGTGACCGACTTTTCCCGCACAGCCAGCCCGCCGTCACAGTTGATCGGAGGCTGCTAGCCTGCATTTCTCACCACCCGACGGCCGAAGCACGCCATACGACCGCCAGGACTTCGTTGCGCTTGCTTGCCGTGCTCAACGTACTGTTCAAGTACGCCTGCGCGCGCCAAGCGGCGCGTGCCTCGTCCTGACGGCCCTCTCACGCACTTCGCCTCGCCACGTGGTGAGACATGCAGGCTAGAAGAACAGTTTAAGTCCAAACTGGATAATCCGCATCGGTGTCCGCGTGCTCCGGATTTCGCCCACTCGCGAACCATCCGGAACGAGAGTATTCGTTGAGGAGTAACTCAAGCCCGATGGCGCCCCGAAGTACGGAGTATTCAGGGAATTAAAGAACTCCGAGCGAAACTGTACTTTGAACCTCTCACTGATTGGGATGTTCTTGAAAAACCCGAAGTCCAAGCTCGTCTGCCCGTCCGAAGCCAGAACGTTGTAACCCAGGTTGCCGAAATGGCACAGGTCTTGGCGTCCGGGGATATCACGGGTCACCGTTGAAATGCATTCGGGTCATAACACAGCTTCCGGGTGGGGTTGTCGAGCTCCGGACTTCTCGTTATGTCCGGCCGGATGCTCGAGTCTGCAACGTTGAGGTCACCTTGACCGCCGGTGATCCCGTAAGGGAAGCCTGTGCGCAATGTAAGAATACCGTTGCTTTTACTTCTCCTCCAAAGATCTTGCCCGTGGTCCGACATCTTTCCAACGGGCGAAGCTTGCGAGAAACTGCTGCAGGCTGATCATCTGGCTGGTGTCGCAGAAAGCGACTCCCGACCCGTTGCCTGAGCCTAGTGGAGCCTTGTCCTGCTAGGCTTGCGGTGGGGCTCGGACGGGTTTCCGGGCCGACGTCAAGGAGACGGATACATGCTGGAGGAAACGAGATGAGGAACAAGTTTGCGTCGTGGGAACGGCGTTATTTTCTGAGAACCATGGCCACGGGCCTCTTTGGCGCCGCGGGCTCCACAGCGTTCGGGGCCGCCCAAGTGACCGCCAGCGCTTCATCCCAATACGGAGATGGTCCGAAGATTACCGGGATCAAAACCTACAAGTTCAACGTGGCGACGGGACAGGCGATCCGTGACCCCAGCAATCGCCAAGCGGTATCGAGTCCTTTCAAGACCTGGTTGTTTCTCAAAGTCGAGACGGATCAAGGGATCGACGGCTGGGGTGAGGGGAGCATCGAGTGGCTGTCACCCGTCATCGAGGCCACCCTGCACGAATGGAAGCCGCTGCTTCTGGGCCGTAATGCTTTGGATGTCGTCACCATCTGCAACGACATCACGAACCGTTTGCCGTGGAAAGGTGGACCGGTCATCGGCACTGCCATCGCGGCCGTCAACATGGCGCTGTATGACATCGCCGGCAAGACCTGGGGTGTTCCTGTTTATCAAATCCTGGGGGGCAAGCAGCGGGATCGCATCAAGATCTACAACGGAGGCATCAATTTCGAATCCGTTGAGCTGGCTCGCCGCGGAGCGCGTGTAGCCGTCGACAGGGGCGCTCGCGGGTTGAAGGGCAATCCTCTGGAATCGCGCACCTGGCCGATGGACTACGAGGCCCTCAAGCACTCCGTCTCGATTGTGAAAGCGGTTCGCGAAGAGGTCGGTCCCGATGTCGAGCTGATGCTCGACACCCACGGAAGTCCGAGTCCGGAGCTGAGCATCGCCTTCGCAGAGATGGTTGCGCCTTACCGCCCCCTGTTCTTGGAAGAGCCTGTCAAGGTGGGCTCCGTAAATGTTCTCAAGGAGGTCTCATCCAAGAGTCCCGTTCCCATTGCGACAGGCGAAAAGCTGTTTGCTTATCGAGAGTTCAAAGAAGTCGTGGATGCCCGCGCGTGCGCCTTTCTCCAGCCGGACGTGAGCCACAGCTTCGGTATCACCAACTTCGTTCACATCGCGCGTCTGGCCGAGGAGGCCCAAATGCTCATGGCTCCTCATAACGCGGGGGGGCCGATTCATTTCGCCGCCATGCTGCAGGCGGACGCCGTCGTCAGCAATTTCCTGATCCAGGAGGTTTCCGGGTACTGGATGCAGCGTTTTGGCGAATACGTGGATCACGACTTCGAGTTCAAGAACGGTTTCATTGAACTCAACGACCGGCCGGGATTGGGAATCGGCGTCAAGGAAGAGCACATAGCTCAACTTCCTTATGACGAAAGCATGTCGTATCGCCAATACCGCAATGCGGATGGCAGTTGGAAAGGATGGTGATGAGTAGAGTTCAGACCGTCCAGAGTCGTCCAACTTTTGGCAACCGGTTCGGGTCAAGCGGTGTCTGGCTTCTTTCGGTCACGGCTTTCATCAGCTACTCGAGAGACTCACATCGTCCGAGGCGGGGAAGATGCCGCACCGTCCGCTAGCCGCGAGCCATGAAAAATCAGTCTCTCGGCGGGTCTTCGTGGAATGACAGCAATAATCAGGAGCTTACTCGATGTGCCTCCCAGCTTCCCGTTCCGTACTCACCGAGATCAACTTCACCGGACATGTGCTCACCCGAAGCGCGTCCGCTAAAGCGGTACCGCAGTGATGTTCCCTCGTAGCGGGCCGAGCTCGTGAAATCGACCTCATGACCGCTCACTCGGCCTCGGATCGGGCCGCTGGCAATGCGGCCTGTGTGTTCGCCGTTCAGTTGACTCTGTTCCATCGCCAGAAAAAACTTGTGGCGAGTGGAACCGACCGAGTACTCGATCCGCACATCCCAGTGACCTGACACGTCGATCGCAGCCGGAGGTTTGTCCGGTGGGGGCGGTTTTGGCCCCGGCGCGTTGCTGAAGATCTCGTACAGCCTTTCGGCGACAAACTTCTCATCGCCCGGATAGAGCGCGGCCGCACGAATTCCGAGAGAATGCCCTTGACCGCCCGCGTGCGCCCGGATGCGCGGCTTGCCGCTCAAGAGCAACTCTCCAACCTCGCCCGAAGTCATCCCGATCAACTTCGGGTCCCAGTCGATACTCATCCGAACGTAGTTGCCTTCAACCTTACCTTCCGTGATCCGGCCCGTCACACCCCGGACCTGCGACACGCGGTTGATGATGTGGCGATACCAGGTCCGCCACAACTCATCCTCCTCGGAACGGTCGGGCTTGCTCGCCAGTGCTTCCACCGCCGCGAGCAGCCCCATGATCTCTTCCTTGCTAACCTTCATGGCGCGCGCGAAGGTGTGGTGCGGAGCACTGTTGGTAAATGCCGCTGCGATCAGGTCCCTGCGCCCCAGCAAGAGCCCTGCTGTCTGGGGACCCCTTACGATCTTTCCGCCGCTGTATGCGACAAGATCCACTCCGCGCCGCAGAAAGGGATTCGGGCGATGAGGCGTGCCGTCGGCCGCATCGATCAGTACAGGGACGCCGTTCCTGTGGGCAACCGCGACGTATTCCTCCAGCGAGAACGGGTTGCCGCTCTCGCCCATGTGAATCAACCCGGCAGCCATAGCTGTTTTGGGACCGAAAGCCTTCTTGAGATCCTCGGCAGTCGTCACTTCAACGATGCGTGCTCCCACCGAGCGGATCGCCTGGTCATAGACGATGCGAGACCAACTCGGAATCACCACTTCGTTCTTCAGGCCCCGCGTATCGGGCACTTGTTGGATCTTCTCGGGGTCACCGCCCGCAACGCAGGCAAGTGTCGCGCAGGTAACGGAGCCGGCCGCGCCGGAGCTGACGTGAGCGGCTTCGGCATCGAGCAGCTTGGCAATCCGGGGGGCCACGGCCGCCATGAGCTCGTCGAGGTTCACGTGGTAGTAGGACGCTTGGCGGATCGCTTCGATGACTTCGGGGCGCTGAGCCGACCCGCCATGGATGGTGGTTATCGCCGTGCAGTTGATGTACGGTCGGCCGCCGACCCGCGTATAGACCTCCGGGCCTCCGCCTCGCATCGGCAGCCCCGTTCCGGGATGAACCGCCGGAGCCGCCCCCGGCGCGAATCCTAGTAACTCACGGCGTGCTCGTCGTTGCATGCAGATAAGGTAGCAGACCTGTCTTAGCTTGACGGAGTCGAATCCGAGCCCGGCCCCGGCATGTGAATGATAGAATCCTCGGCGAGGATGATCCGCCGGTACCTGTAACACTGTTTGCCGGGCCGTCTGCTTGCTCTTGGAAATGATTGGCGGCTTCGATATCGGCGGGACCTACACGGACATCGTCATACTCGATCCGGCAAGCAAGACACTGCGGACCGGGAAAGTCGGTTCAACGCCAGGGGATCCCTCCGAGGGCTTCCTCGAAGGGTTGATGTCTCTCGCGGTCGACCCCGCTGATCTTCAACTCGTCATACATGGAACCACGGTCGCGACGAACGCCATTCTCGAGCGAAACGGCTGCAAGTGCGGCCTGATTGCCACCAAAGGGTTCCGCGACATCCTGGAGCTTCGACGCCGAGACCGTCCTCATCTCTATGGCCTTACGGGGGACTATCGCCCGCTTATCCCCCGCTATCAGCGGCTCGAAGTCACCGAGCGGATATCCGCCGAGGGAGAGGTCGTCACGCCTCTCAATGAGGATGAGCTTATCTCAGCCGCAGAGCGTCTGGTCGCGGAAGAGGTGGAAGCGGTCGTTGTCAGTTTTCTCAACTCCTATGCCAACCCGGCCCACGAACATCGTGCACGAACACTTCTTCAACAACGTTGGCCGGACCTCTTTGTAGTGGCCTCGTCGGAGGTGCTTGCTCTCTTTCGTGAGTTTGAGCGAACCTCGACCGCCGTTGTCAACGCCTACGTGCAGCCGGTCATGAGCCGCTACCTCACGCGTCTGCACGGGTACTTGAGCGAGAAAGGCTACGACAGGGACCTTCTTGTCATGCAGTCGAACGGGGGCACGGTCGGGACCGTTTCGGCCCGCGAGAGGCCCGTCAATACCGTTCTCTCGGGGCCGGCCGCAGGTGTCATTGCCGCCGCCGAAATAGCCATGGAGAGTGGTTTCCACAACCTGATCAACTACGACATGGGGGGGACAAGCCTCGACGTGTCACTCGTTGTCGAGGGCAAGCCTGTTTTTTCAAGTGGGCGAGAGATCGAATTCGGCATACCGGTGATGCTCTCGATGATCGATATTCAGACCGTCGGAGCAGGAGGAGGAAGTATCGCCCGGATCGACGAAGGCGGTATTTTGCAAGTCGGACCCAAGAGCGCGGGTGCGGAGCCCGGGCCGATTTGCTACGGACGCGGAGGCGAGGACCCGACCGTGACCGACGCCCAGGCAGTGCTTGGCCGGATCAATCCGTATTACCGCATAGCGGGAGGATCGCTCGATGTGGAGCGCGCAAGGCAGGGAATCGCAAAAGTCCTCGGCCAACCGCTTGGGCTATCGACGGAAGCCGCCGCCGAAGCTGTCCTGGCGGTCGCAGCGAATCGCACGATCGGCAGCATCCGCCGCATCTCCATCGACCGCGGTTACGATCCCCGCGACTTCGCTCTTTTTTCATTCGGCGGAGCGGGTCCCCTCTTCATCAGCCATCTCTTGCGCGAGACAGGAGCTCAGATAGGGTTGGTGCCCTACTATCCTGGCGTTCTTTCCGCTTGGGGTTGCGCGATCGCAAACTTGCAGCGGGACTACGTCGCGATGGTGAACCGGCGGTTGACGGATCTTACAAGCGATGAAGTGATCGCGCAACTGGAGGCACAGCAGGCCGAAGGGGAGCACTTTCTCAACCAAGAGAAGGTCGCCCTTTCCCGAATCCATGTGCTGCGCGAAGCTGAACTCTCTTACGAAGGCCAAACCCACCAGCTCCGCATCGGGCTGCCGGCCGGCGGCCTGTCACTCCCTGGGATTCGAGCCGCGTTTCACGATGCCTATCTGGAGCGCTTCGGCGCCTCCCGAGACCAGTTTTGCGGTTTGGACACGCTGCTCGAGGAACTGCCGGTCCGCTTGATGAATCTGCGAACAACCGTCATCGGCATCCGGGCGGAATATGCGATGAGAGATCTGATGCCGAGCTGCCAGGATCCTCCGGCCTCAGCCCTCAAGGGTACGCGGCCGGTCTGGTCGGCCGGTGAGTGGATCGAATGCCCGACCTACGAGCGCGCAGGCCTGTCCCGAGGGGCAGAATTGGAAGGCCCAGCGGTGATCGAGCAACATGACACGACCGTTTGGCTGGATGACTCAACACGAGCCCAGGTGGACGCCACCGGCAACCTCGTAGTGAGGCTGCTTTAAGGTGGCGGACCGTATCGATCCGCTGACATTGGCGGTCATCCGAGGAAGCTTGGAACAGGTCGCCGACGAGATGGACGCCACGCTCGAACGGATGGCCTTCTCTCCGGTGATCTCTGACGGCTTCGACCGCGCCAGCGGCATCTACGACAAAGAGAACGGAGAGGTGATCATCCAGGGACCGCGCGGGCTACCGAACTTCATCTACGTGATGGAGCATACGGTGCGCTCTGTGATCGGACGCATCACCGACATCGCCCCCGGCGATGTCTACATCGTCAACGATCCGTACCTCGGCGGCACCCACCTGATGGATGTCAAGATGGTCAAGCCATACTTCCATCGCGGCGAGTTGACCGCGTTTTTGGCCAACAGCGGTCATTGGCCCGATATCGGCGGCAGAGTACCCGGGGGCTTTTCCACCCACGCGACCGAGATCTACCAGGAGGGGCTACGGCTGCCTCCTTTGGCTCTGTTCAAACGCGGCACATTGAATCAGGAAGTACTCGATATCATCCTCCACAACGTGCGCGTGCCGCGCGAGCGCCAAGGGGACATCATCGCCCAGGTCACCTCGCTGCATGCAGGGGCCGAGAAGCTGACACAACTCATCGACCGCCACGGGCGGGATACGCTCTTCAGGGCGATCGATGAGTTGAGTGATCGCTCCGAGCGGCTGATGCGGGCGCACATCGAGGCCATTCCCGACGGCGCCTATACGTTCCAGGAACACATCGATAGCGATGGTATCGATTGGACCCCCTTGACCATTGATCTACGGCTCACCATCGACGGCAGTTCCGTGCACGTCGATCTTTCCAACAGCAGTCCGCCGTGCCGAGGACCGCTCAACAGCGTGCTGAGCACAACGATGGCCGGGGTGTTCATCGGTTTCAAGCACGTATTTCCAGATGTGCCGATCAACGCCGGCTGCTTCCGCCCCTTCACGTTCGACATTCCTCCGACGACTTTCCTCAACGCGCAGGAACCGCGTCCCGTATCCGGGTGCGCCGCGGAGGTATGCCAGCGCATGATCGACGTCATTCTCGGAGCGCTCGGACAGGCGCTCCCCGAAAAGGCCTACGCAGGTCCGATGGGCACCGTGACGAACCTTGCCGTCGGTGGCAACGACCCGCTGCGCGGGTACTATGTCTTCTACTCGTTCATCGGCGGTGGATACGGTGGAAACCACCTGACCGACGGCCTCATCAACGGAAATCCAACGCTCGCCGTCGCTCGTACACAAGCACTGGAGATTTTCGAATCACACTATCCGGTTCTCTTCCGGCAGTATGCAATCCGTGAAGGCTCAGGAGGCGCGGGACTCCGCCGAGGCGGTCTGGGAGTCGTGTTCGAGTTCGAGCTTCGACGAGGCGACGCCTCGGCATCTTTACTGGGCGACCGGGGACGTTTTCAACCCTTCGGCGTGTTCGGCGGCAAGCCCGCGCGGACGGCGCGTCATACGTTCATGCTCGGTGGCCGTGAGTACACACCGGAACATCTGACCAAGGACGAAGGGGTCAGCATGTCCGCCGGTGACGTGCTTCGTTTGGAGACACCTGGCGGCGGTGGTTTCGGGGACCCCCGCAAACGATCGCCCGACCTGGTCGCCGAAGATCTCAAGCTCGGCTACTACCATCGACAGACGGCCGAGGAGGAATACGGCGTTGTCCCATCCGACAGGAATTCGAAAACTGGAAGCGACTGAACCAACAGACGGCAACTATTCCACGTACAGGAACTCGTTGCTCGCGAGAAGCATCTGGCACAGGCTCGCCAGCGCCTTTCCGGATGCCTTCTCGTCGGCGAAGTTCGATTTCCGATAAAGGTCCCGCTGCTTCGTGAGGTGGTCCCGAGAGATCGCCATTTCCATGGCATTCGGTTTTCTCGCCAGGGCAAGGCGGTAGGCCCTTTCGATTTTCCCCTCGATCGACGCGGTCCCGGACAGGTCGTTCACGCGGTTTTTGATGTGCTCTGCGTGCTGCAACACGAACTCGTCGTTCATCAGCGTCAACGACTGCAGAGGCGTTGCTGAGTTGATACGGCGGTTGCAGTTGGTCTGCATCAGCGGATAATCGAACACTTCCAGGAAATTCAGAGGATAGTTGCGCCGCGCCAGCACGTACAAGCTTCGACGCCGATCGGCGTTTGGAGTGGGGTCGTTGCGGTCGATCGACTGCAGGCCGCTCGCGTCGTGCTCGATCAGGATGGCGGGCCCGCCGACTGTCGGGTCCAGCCTTCCGCTGACGACGATCACGGAGTCTCGCACCGCTTCGGCCTCCAGCCGCCGCATGTTCATGCGCCACAGCAGCTTATTCAGCGGATCACGCGCTTTTGCGGCGGCATGGACCGCGTCCGTCTGGCGTGAGGACTGACGATACACCGTCGAAGTCATGATCAGGCGGTGCAATCGCTTCATTTTCCAGCCGTTTTGCATGAAGTCGACGGCCAGCCAATCCAGCAGCTTCGGGTGGGTAGGTTGCGCCCCCAGCTTTCCGAAATTCTCGGGAGTGGCGACGATACCGGCTCCGAAATGGTGTTGCCAGATACGGTTCACGGCCACGCGCGCCGTGAGCGGATGGTCCGGGCTTGTCAGCCATTGAGCCAGAGCGAGGCGGTAGCCGCTTGTCTCACCCTTTGCTTGAGCCGGCCGATCGGGATCGGATTTACCGGGTTTCGACAAGACTTCCAAAAACCCGGGCTTCACTTTCGGACCCGGGGACTCCACCGCGCCCCGTTGCAGCAAACGCGTTGCCGGCGGCGGCCCCACGTCCCAGAGCGCCTGGATCTTTCCGTAGCTGCGCCGGTAGCCCTCGAGTGCGGCTATGCGGAGCTTGATTCTTTCCTGCTCAGCTCGGTGCGGCTCGTTCTTTGCGAGAAGCGCGGTCACTTCCTCGGGCGTTACTTCCAGCTTCTCGCCGAATTTTTCAAGAAGGTACTTCTGAACATCGGTGAGCTTCTCTTCGTCCGCTCGCACCGCCTCCTTCGCATCCGCACGGATTTCCTCCGGGAGAGCCTCGAGCCTTTTGTCGAGAAGCATGTCCTCGTAGGGCATTCGCAGATCGGCAAGCTCTTCTTCGAGCTTATCGAGGGGCTTCTGGATTTCAGCGTTGTGGCGATCGATCTCTTCCTGCTCGGGCTTGGCAACGTCGGGCAGATAGCGGAACTTCGGCTGCTTCCAGTCCATCGGGTTGTAGGCCGGAGTGAACAACGCGAAGAAGCGGTAATAGTCGCGCTGCGGAATCGGATCGTAGCGATGGCTGTGGCAACGCGCACAGCCGAGCGTCAAACCCATCAGGCTTGTCGATACCTTTTCCATCAAGCCGAACAAGACGTCGTGGCGTTCCTTGAACAAGTTCGTGATGTCGGAGTCCGTTCGATCGAAGGCCGTCCGCAAGTAACCGGTTGCGACGAGCGCTTCCACCGTCTCATCCGAATAGGTCCCGGCATTGCGCCAGTCGACGAGCTCATCGCCGGCAAGCTGCTCGGTGACGAAGCGGTCATAGGGCTTGTCGTCGTTCAGAGCCTTGACGACATAGTCGCGGTATCGCCACATGCCTTCGAATACATTGATCGTCGGAATGTCGTTGTCGAAGCCGCTCGTGTCGATGTAGCCCGCCGCATCCAGCCAATACCTCCCCCAACGTTCCCCGTAGTGCGGCGAGTCCAACAGGCGGTCGATCATTCGCTCGTACGCTCCGGGCGCCGTATCCGACATGAAGGCTTCGATCTCTTCGGTGTTCGGGGGCAGGCCGATCAAGTCGAAGAACGCCCGACGCAGCAAGACCTCCTTGGGAGCGTCGGGAGAAAAGCCGAGGCCATCCGACTCCAGCCGCGCCAATACGAACGCGTCGATCGGCGTGCGCAAGCGCTTCCTGCCGCGGACCGCCGGCTCCAGATGCTTCCGGGGTTTCCGAAAGGCCCAGTAACGTCGATCCTCATCGGTGATCGGCGGCGCCTCCTTTTCCGTGAACGTCTTCCGCTCCGCGCCCGCCTTGTCAGCGCGCAACGCGAAAGTCGACGTGTCCACCCAATGGCGCAGCCGATCCAGATCCTTCTTGTCAACGCGGGCCCCCATGCCGGGAGGAGGCATCGCACCCGCCGAAACTTTGCGAATCAGGATACTGGCGTCCGCGGAGCCTTCCACGATCACCGGACCGTTCTGGCTCCCTCTCAGCAACGAGGCGAGCGAGCGCAGATCCAGCCCGCCCATCGACTCCCCGCCGCCGTGACAGCCGACGCAATGAGTTTTCAGAACCGGCAGCGCCTCGTGATTGAACTTCTCGATCTCCTGCTCGGAAAGAATGATCTCCTCACGGGCGTCCGACAGGGCGCCACCTTCGATCCACAAGCGGATCGTTTCGATCTCCGCCTCCGTCAACGGCCGGTTGAACGCTTCCGGAGGCATCATCCGGCTGGAGATTTTTTTGTAGAGAAGACTTTCTTCGGGTGAACCCTTGACCAATACCGGGCCGTTATGGCTGCCCTTGAACAGCGACGCCGCCGTCCTCAGGTCCAGCCCGACCATCGAATTACCGCCATGGCAGCTCAGACACTTGGCGGTGACGATCGGCAAGACGTCACGTTCGAAGCGAGGCGCCTGAGCGGCGGCGGCGGCTGTAAAACAACCCAGTATGACGACGAGTTTTCGGAACTCTCGCATGAAAGGCATCTCAGGCGGTTGCTGCCGCCGCCGAGTTGTATACCGGGTTGTCGATCAAGTCGGGCACGACTTCGCCACCGGTCACCGTTGCGTCGGTCGGCGTTTGCTCGCGGCCTTCGTGAAGGTATGTCAATTTCTTGTGATCAATGCCCAACTGATGAAAGATCGTCGCTTGCAGGCTCGGGACGCTCACCCGATTGGCTGTCGCCTTGTAGCCGAATTCATCGGTCTCCCCGTAGGTGAGTCCTTTCTTGAACCCTCCGCCCGCGAGCCACAAGCTGAACGCATGCCGGTTGTGGTCGCGGCCGTCCGAGTTCTGGGTCGTGGGGAGGCGCCCAAATTCCCCGGCCCACATGATGATCGTGTTGTCGAGCAGTCCGCGGGACTTGAGATCCTTGAGCAGAGCGACGGTGGGTTTGTCGGTTTTCGCGCAGACCTTCGGCAATCGAGTAGCCAGCTCACCGTGGTGGTCCCAAATCTGTCCCGGGCCCGGGAAGATCTGCACGAACCGAACGCCGGCCTCGACCAGTCTGCGGGCCATCAAACAGCGGGCCCCGTAGCTTGCCGTGATGTCATCGTCGAGGCCGTACGCCTTGCGGGTGGCCTCCGACTCTTTCGAGAGGTCCAACACCTCGGTGGCCGCCAACTGCATCCCGGCGGCCATCTCGTAGTTCTGGATGCGCGCTTCGAGTTCAGACTCCCCCGGATGGTTGCGCAGATGTTCGGCGTTCAGCTTCGACAGGAAATCCAGGCTCTCCCGCTGCACACCCGGAGGTCTCGGGTCTACCGGGCTCAGGTGATGCACCGGGGTTCCGGTCGAGCTGAATTCCACGCCTTGATACAGAGCCGGCAGAAAACCGCTCGACCAGACGAGCTTGCCGCTGGTGCTGTAGCCTTCCGGATCGCGCAGAACGACATAAGCCGGCAGGTTCTGGTTCTCGCTGCCCAAGGCGTAGGTGATCCAGGCGCCCATGACCGGCCGGCCCGGGAAGATGTTGCACGTCTGGAGCATGTGCAAGCCTTCCGGGTGATTGTTGTGCTCGGTGTACATCGAGCGGATGAGGCACATCTCATCCACCTGCGTGGCCTGGTGGGGCAGGATGTCCGCCAGCGTCATTCCCGATTCGCCGTGCTGGCGGAAGTCGAACGGGCTCGGCATCAAGACGTTATCGTTGTTCGGCTGGTGGATCTCGACGCCATCCGGATGCGGTTTCCCGGCGCGCCGGGAAAGCTCGGGCTTGGGATCGAACAGATCCATCTGGCTCGGCCCGCCGTTCTGGCAGAACTGAATGACGGCCTTCGCTCGAGCCGGGAAGTGCCCCTTGCGCGGTTCGAGATCGTTGTAGACAGGAGTCGCCGCCCGTAACGATTCCGATTCCACGAGCCCGGCCAGCGCCAGGCTGCCGAAGCCCAGACCGGTCATCTCGAGCAGTCTGCGCCGTGAGAGCGTCGGTCTCATTCCAGTGAGCAATGTGCGGTTCGGCATGAAAACCTTCTCAGACGAGTCTATTGTTGACTGGTGCGCCGGGTTTGCAACTCCCTGGATACGACTCGATTATACTCCCGCGCCAGCGCGGTGAAAAGTAGTCGACACTGTTTGTCAGCACAATAGAGAGCGTTCCCCTTTCTCGGCATGGTTTCACTGGGCGTTACCCTCGACGAAAGCAGTTCGGAGGGCGACGAGAACTGCGCGGCGAAAGGCGCTCGTCGTGAGGCTCACCGAGAACGGCTGACGGGGCGCCGACATTGACTCAGAGGCAATTTTTTAGCCGAGCAATTCCGAGCAATTCCGGGCAATCGTGAGCAGGGAAGCAGTGGCGTGGAGGCAAGAAGGCCGCGCCGTGCCGCGCGAACGGGGGCAGGCAAGCCGTAACTGGGCGGCGGGTGTGTCGGTCCGGGTGGCGGTTTTTTCTGGTGCGACCTTTTCGCACCCACGTTGAACCAAACGGAAATATTGTCCGTGTTTCGTGACTCGTGATTCGTGATGCGCGGCCCTCGATCTCGCCCATCGAGCGGGGTTGTGCCTGTTGTAGACCCTCGTTGAGCGCCAATGTCTTGTTCGTCCTCCCAGCTTTTCTAGCCAGTTTTTCCTCGCCCGCGTGCGGATCATGCCGGCAAGAAACATGTGGACCTGCGTCAATGCCAATTGATCAGGGGGATATTTCAGATCAGTGAGGTCGGAACTTTTGCACGCGCCAGTTCTTGATTTCCGCGACGTAGAGGTTGCCCAGCAGATCGACCGCAAGGTGGTGCGCGTAGTTGAACTGTCCCGGCAGCTTGCCCTTCTTGCCGAGTGAACCGAGGATTTTGCCTTCCAGGTTCAGCTTGAGCACGCGGTTGTTGTGACCATCGGCCATATAGATTTCCCGCTCGGGAGTGATGTGCAGACCCCAAGGAGAGCCGACGTGGTCCCATTGGGTGAGGAACTTGCCGTTCGGGTCAAAGATCTGGATGCGGTAGTTCTCGCGATCGCCGACATAGACCTTGCCGTCCGGGCCGACGGCCACGGTGTGAGGCAGGTCGAATTCGCCGGGGCCCTTGCCGGGTTTGCCCCAGGCGGTCAGGAAGGAGCCGTTGGCAGCGAACCTGGCGACGCGAGAGTTGCCGTAACCGTCGCTGACGTAGAAATCGCCGTTTTCGGCGAAGGCGATATCGGTGGGCCCGTCGAAAGTGTCATCGCCTTCGCCGGCCTGCCCCTTGCGGCCCATCACCATCAGCACGCGTCCCGCATCGCTGAGCTTCAAGACGGTGTGGTCCGCCCGATCGGTGACCCAAATATGGCCCTCCCGGTCGATCTCCACGCCGTGGGCGGCGCCGATCAGCCCCTCGCCCATCGAGCCGACGACCTTGCCGCTACGGTCGATCTCGATGATCGGATGACTGCCTCGGTGGAAGATGTACACCTGCTGCTGCGGTCCGATAGCAACACCGGGCGTTTCCAAGAGGTTCCAACCGGCAGGCAGCCGGGGCCACGAGGCATCGAGCTCGAACGGCAGGCTCGGATGAGAATCACCAGGCAGGAGTGAAAGGCCCAGCAGCAACAACGGCGCGATTCGCCTCAACATGATGGCCTCCGTGTCTTCGTATCGATCTGGTTTGTCGGCAGCCGGAGACGCTCGAGCGTCGATCGCCCGGCCCAGGCGGACCGCTTAGAGGTTCTTGACGATACCAGTGTTGTTGTTGAAGCGGTCTGCTTTGACGCCCATCTTCTGCGCCAGCGTCAGGTGCAGGCTCGTGATGTGGGTATCTTCGGGCAGAACAACACGGCGTCCGGGGTTCAGCGCGCCCTTGCCGCGGCCGGCGAGCAGAACCGGCAGGTTCTTCGTCGTGTGACCGTTGCCGTCTTTCAGGCCCGATCCGTAGAGAACGATGGTGTTGTCCAGCAACGAAGCGCCCCCTTCGTCGATGGCCTTCATCCGCTCGACAAGATAGACAAACTGCTCAACGTACCAGCGGCTGACCTTCGTATAGTCGGCGACGAGGTCAGGGCTTTCCTTGTGGTGCGAGATCGAGTGGTGATCGCTGTTGACACCGATGAACGTGAAGTTCTGGCGCGAGAACCCATGAGCCATCATGAGCGTCGCGACGCGCGTCGTGTCGGTCCACAGCGCCAGCACCAACAAATCCATCATCATGCGCAGGTGCTTGTCGCGGCTTTCCGGCAAGCGGTCTCCGGGTCGCACCAGCTCCGGCTCCGTCAACGGCTTCCAGGTCGATTCGCGCGGCTTCATGCTCTCCTGAATCCTCTTTTCGACGTCGCGCACGGCTGTCAGGTACTCGTCGAGTTTGCGGCGGTCGGCCAAGCTGGCCTTCTTCTGGAGGCGCTGCGTATCGTCCGCGACCCGATCGAGCAGGCTGCGCTCGAAGTCCAACTCGAGCGGCGTCTTCCTGCTTTCACCGAAAAGGCGGTCGAAGGCCGCCTGCGGGTTGATTTCCGGCTCGATCTTCGTATCGTTCTCGGCCCACGAAACGGTGTTCGCGAAAGAGATCGGAAGATTGTTCTCCCCACCGGAGCGCGGTGGATCGAGGCCGAGCTCGATCGATCGAATTCTGGTTTCACCGCCAATGTGCCTGGCCGTGAACTGATCGAGCGAGACGCCCATATCGGCTCGCGTCACCGTGGGGCCACTGGCCCTGCGTGAGAGCGGCGTGCCGGTGAGGAAGGAGGAAGTCGCCTGGACGTGACCCTTCACGCCGGTCGACAGGTTGGAGAGCACGCTAACATCGCTCTTGACCCGGGCCAGCGGTTCAAGAATCGGCGACAGCTCGTAGCCGAACCCTTCGCCTGTCGGATCCCAGTTTTTGGGATACACTCCGTTGGGCTGGAAGATGCAGGCCAAGCGCTTGGGGGCGCCGGAAGAGCCGCCGACCCGAGCTGCCGTGGCAACGGGCTCCATGATGTCGAGCAGCGGCAGCGCAACGGTCGCGCCCAAGCCGCGGAGGATCGTCCTTCGGGAAACACGCCAATTCTTCGTCATTCGGAGGCTCCTGCGGCTGGTACGTTCCGGTATTGAAAAGGATAGCTCAGCGCAATCTGTTCGATCAACACGGACGGCCGATAATCCGACTCGATGACGGCCTGGGTGATCTCCCGGATGACGGGTTCGTCGTAGTAGGCCAAGGGCCGTCCCAAGGCAAAAGCAAGCATGCGCTCGGTCACCGTCCGGACGAAGGTTTCCTTGCGGCTCAGCAGAATGTCCTTGAGTTCGGCGGGGCCGTTGAAGTGCTCGCCATCGGGCAGCTCGCCCACCGTATCGAGGGGCCGGTCGTTCTCGTCCGTCAGGCGCCAGCGGCCGATGGCGTCGTAGTTTTCCAGTCCGTACCCGATCGGGTCGATGCGGTCATGGCAGGCAGCGCACTGCGGGGAATCGCGGTGTTGCTCGAAGCGCTGCCGAAGCGTGAGGCCTTCTGTCGCCGGGGTCGGCTCGGGCAGGTCGCCCGCGTCGGGAGGAGGCGGCGGCAATTCCTGCCCCAACAATGTCTCGAGCACCCACTTCCCCCGCAGCACCGGGCTTGTCCGCACCGGCAACGACGCCGTCGTCAACAAACCCGCCATGCCGATCACACCGCCGCGGTTGCGGTCCTGAATGGGGACCTTGCGGAATTCCCGACCGGTGACTCCGGTGATTCCGTAGTGCGCGGCCAGTTCTTCGTTGACCGTGAGGTAATCGGCGTCGATGAGTTGGAGCAGACTGCCGTCCTCTCGCAACAGGCGGCGAAAGAACTCGACGACTTCCCGCTTCATTGACGCCTCGAGCGAACCGCTGTACTCCGGGAAGACGCCGGTGTCGGGTTTCGCGCTGCGGCCAAGTTCCACCGAGCCGAGCCATTGGCTGATGAACCGGTTCGAAAAAGCGTCAGACTTGGGGTCACGGATCATGCGGCGGACCTGGCCGCGAACGACATCCGGTTCACGGAGACGACCTTCCCTCGCCAGCTCGAATAGAGTTTCGTCCGGCATGGAGAGCCAGACAAAGTACGAGAGCCGCGAAGCGAGAGCGTAGTCGTCGATTCGCTGTTCCGCACCGCCGTCCTGTTCGAGCCGGTAGAGGAAGTTCGGGGAAACGAGAGCGGCCTTGAGCGAACGGCCGACGGCCTCGTCGAAGGGCAGACCCTGCCGGTCGGCCTGCTGGAAGAGCTTGAGAAGGTACTTCAACTCTTTTTCGTCGACCGGCCTGCGCCAGGCGCGGGCGGCGAACCGCTCGAGGATGCGCCTGGCGGCTTCCCGCTTCGAGGTTCCGGCATCGGGCCGGGCGATGAAAACACGGGAACCGTCGGAGAACTCGGGTGTTTCCTCTTCGATCTCGATCCAATCGAGAGAGAGAACCACCCGCGTTTCCTCGATCCTGGGTTTCTTGTCGCCTCGAGCTTCCGCTTCCTTTCTCTTGCGGCGGACCACCGCGAGAAGCTCTTGCTGCTTGTCGTTGGTTACGGCGGTCTTCTCGATGTAGCGGTGCAGCGAGAGGCGGTGATTGCCGGCGGGAATCCAGCCGCGCAGGGTGTAGACTTGCGGCTCTTCCTCAGTCGCGACGACCACGCCGCGGGCCACGATGCCGTTCGCCACGCGGATGGTGATGCCGGGCATGCGGCCTTCCGTGCCCGAGCGCCCCCAGCACCGCACCCGGAACCGATACCAGCCGCTCCGGGGGAACTGAACGTAGCGGTAGATGGTTTGCTGGAAGTTGTTGAGGTCGAAACCGTAGTCGAGCACCGGATGATTCATTTCGGTGCGGTACATCGTCTCGACTTCAATGCGAGTCCGGGACGGCTCCGTTCGACGGCGGGCCGCGATGAGGGCATCGGCAACTTCATGGGCGGCCTCCATGTATTTCTCCATCAGCAGCGGCGAGACGAACAGGCCGGCCCGGTCGTTGTCGAATCCGGAGTTACCGGCGCCGTCGGCCGGAAAATGGCGAGAGGGCCGAAGATCCAGGCCGGTCAGGTCACGGATCGTGTTGTCGTACTCGGTACGGTTGAGGCGAGGGATGACGGTATGGCCGGCGTTGCGGACCTTTGACCAGTCGATAGTCCGCAGAGCTTCGTCGGCCCAGTCAGCCACTGTGATTCGCTCGGCCTCATTCGGGAAAGGGGCCGCGGGCGGCATTTCCCGCTCCCGAAGGACGCGAATGACGCGCAGCCAGACATCGCGGCGTTGGGCGGCATCCCCTTGCGGACCGATCGACTGGAAGTCGATGCCGACGGTTCGCGTCTCGGGGCCATGGCAACGAATGCAATAGGCCTCCAGAACCGGCTTTACGTCTCGTTGAAAATCCAACGCGGAGTCATCGGCGAGGGCCGGCAAACCGGCCAGGGACAGAGCGGCAAGAACAGCCTGCCGGACCAGCGGCTTCCGAACCGTACACGGAGAAGAACTCATGGGCTGCTGGAGAACCGATCGACCCCGTTCATTATGCCTGAATCAGGCCCACACGACTCGGCTTAGCCTTGTCGATCCGCCGGCTCTGCGGATCGTCCGGGCTCATGGACCCCTGACGACCCCTGTGAGATACTGTTAGCGCCAAGCTTCACCATTGCCTTTGCACGCGGGGTGATCTCAACGCGACCGGGGACACGCGAATGAGTTGCGCAAGCCTACGGCCCGGCTGGCCCGTCACCGTACCGCGGACGTTTCTCCTTCTTGTCTTCGCATCAGCCTTCGGTCAGTGGGCTGAAGGCGCTGACAAGGTTTCTCCGGACGACCTGCATTTCTTCGAAAGCAAGATCCGGCCGGCATTGGCCCGCCACTGCTACGGCTGCCACTCCGCCGAGGCCAAAACCGCCATGGGCGGGCTGAGGCTCGATAGTCGAGACGGTGTCCTGCGCGGCGGCAACCGGGGAGAGGCGATCGTACCCGGCAGTGTCGACGACAGCCTGCTGCTCGAGGCGCTGAGTTACGAATCCGACCTGAAGATGCCTCCGACGGGCAAGCTGTCCGAGCAGGTAATCGCGGACTTCAGGCAATGGATCGAGAGTGGAGCCCCGGACCCGAGAGTACAGGCGGTCGCCAAACAAGAATCCCAGATCGACCTGAAAAAGGGGCGGCGGTACTGGGCATTCCAAGCCCCCGAGCGGCCGAAACTCCCGCCCGTGAACGATCTTTCCTGGCCGCGAGGGGCAGTGGATCAGTTCCTCCTCGCGAAGCGCGAGGAGGCCGGCCTGCCGGCCGTCGCCGACGCTGACCGTCCCGCGCTTCTTCGCCGCGCCACGTTCGATCTGCTCGGCCTGCCTCCGACGCCGAAGGAAATCGACTCCTTTGTCAATGACCCGGATGAGAATGCCTTCCGGAAGGTGGTCGACCGTTTGCTGCAATCTCCCCGGTTCGGCGAACGTTGGGGGCGTCATTGGCTCGATGTCGCCCGCTACGGCGAAACCATGGGCCGAACGCTGAACTATCCCTTTCCGGTAGCCTGGCGCTACCGCGATTACGTCATCGACGCCTTCAACCGCGATAAACCCTACGACCGGTTCGTCCGCGAGCAAATCGCCGGCGATCTGCTGCCCTCCGAATCCGACTGGCAACGGCGCGAGCAGGTGACAGCGACGGGGTTTCTCGCTCTGGGCGCCCACGATCTCAACGAGCCGGACCGAACGCTCTATCCGATGGACGTGGCCGACGAGATGATCAACGTGACTTCGCGCACCATCCTGGGGCTGACCGTCGGATGCGCCCGTTGTCACGATCACAAGTTCGATCCGATTCCGACGCGTGACTATTACGCGCTGGCCGGGATCTTTCGCAGCACCGAACTCAAGGGTGGGCTGCGCCAGCGTCCCAAGGATGGCGCCTACTTCAAAGTCGACAAGCTCTTGCGGCTGAAGCGGGCATCGGGCTCCGCAGAATCAGGGACCGGCTGGGCCGAGCTGCGGCGGGCCGAGCTGTGGCGACAGATCGCAGACGCCATCAAAGCCGAGGACCGGAAGAAGATTCGGGACCTGTCGAAGAAACTCGATGAGTTGCCTTTGCCGTGGAACGTGGCGATGGGCGTCAAGGACAGTGACGCCATACAGCCTTGCCGCATCAACATCGGAGGCGACCCCCACACTCTCGGCGAAGAAGTTCCGCGCGGATTCCTGCAGGTGCTCGATCGGGAGGCCGCCAGCGGGCCGAACATCAGCGACAGCGAAAGCGGCCGCCGGCAACTGGCGCAATGGCTGGTGCGGCGGGACAACCCGCTTACGGCGCGAGTGATGGTGAACCGCATCTGGCACCACCTGTTCGGCCGCGGCCTGGTTCCCAGCGTCGACAATTTCGGAAAGATGGGCGAAAAGCCCTCGCATCCGGGATTGCTGGACTACCTGGCGGTCCAATTCATGGACCAGGGCTGGTCGGTGAAGAGCGTCATTCGGGAAATCATGCTCAGCCGCAGCTATCAGCTTTCGACCGGGTTTCACCGCGCGAACTTCGAGAACGATCCCGACAACAAGCTGCTGTGGCGCATGAATCGGCGACGGCTGGAAGTCGAGGCGATTCGGGACGCGATGTTGTTCGTCAGCAGGGAACTGAAGCTCGAGCCGCCACGCGGGTCGCCGGTTCAGCGGTGGAAAAGAAACGTCCAGGTGAGAACGGGGAACAAGCAGTTGGAGCCCTGGGACATGGAGCAGAACTATCGAAGCGTCTACGTTCCCGTCATACGGACTCAACTCAGCCGGTTCTTCGAGACGTTCGACTTCCCCGAGTCCAGTGAAGCGGACGGTGCGCGCGACGTTACGACCGTCGCGACCCAGGCTCTCTTCTTCTTGAACAGCCCGTTTGCGCGAAGGCAGGCGAATGCCGCCTCCGAACGGCTTCTGGCCTCGACTGCGGACGACCGCGCCCGTGTGAAGCAGGTGTACCGCCAGGTCCTTTCGAGGGAACCGACGCGGCAGGAGCTGGAGCAGGCGCTTGCCTTTGTTCGGAGCGCCTACGGCACGACGAATCAGACCGAGTCCTCGGCGCCGCAGGCGCAACAGGCGTGGGCTCGGCTGTATCAGGCATTGTTCGGCAGCGCCGAGTTCCGCTATCGTGGGTGAGGAACGACAGGGGGACCGACCAGCACCAGCGAGGACCAGACGATGACGGACCCAAGATGCACACGCCGGACGCTGTTGAAGAACGCCGCCTGTGGGTTCGGCTATCTCGCCTGGGCGGGCTTGGCAAGCGAACAAGCCGCACTCGCAAACGGTTTCCGGAATCCTCTCCTGCCGAAGAAGCCCCACTTCGAAGCCAAGGCGAAGCGCGTCATCTTGATGTTCATGCAGGGCGGTCCCAGCCAGCATGACACGTTCGAATACAATCCCGAGCTTGACAAGGCTGCCGGCCGGGAAATCGGCTCCGAACTGAACGGTGTTCAGACGAGCGGCAAGATCCTGCCCGCCCAATTCAAGTTCCAGCGGCATGGTCAAAGCGGAATCTACATTTCCGAGATCTTTCCCGAATTGGCGAAGCATGCCGACGACCTGTGCCTGCTGAACGGCATGCACACCGATACTCCGGCCCATCCGCAGGCCACCGTCTTCGCGCACACCGGCAGCATCACCTTCGTGCGGCCTTCCATCGGAGCTTGGGCGCTCTACGGCCTGGGGACGGAAAATCAGGATCTGCCCGGCTTCGTCACGATCAACCCGCCCGTATTCGGCGGAGCGCAGCTCTATGGCTCGGCATTCATGCCCGCCACCTATCAAGGGACACGAATCAACATCAAGAAGGACCAGGATCCGATCGAGAACATCCGTAACGCCCGCATCTCAAGCAGGGAGCAACGCGAGCAGATCGACTTCATCCAGTCCATGAACCGCAACATGCTGGAGCGCGCCGAGGTCGACCGGCAGTTGGAGGGCATCATCCAGTCGTACGAGCTTGCCTTTCGGATGCAGAACGCCGTGCCGCAAGTCATGGACATATCGCGCGAGTCCGAGAAAACCAGGCAGATGTATGGCCTGGACGACGATGCGACGAAGAATTTTGGGACACAGTGCCTGCTGGCGCGCCGGATGGCGGAAGCCGGCGTCCGCTTCATCGAGATCGGCCACAGGGGCTGGGACCAGCACGCCAAGATCCGCGAGCGCCTGCGAAAGAATGCAACCGCCGTCGACCGGCCGATCGCGGCGCTCATCACCGATTTGAAGCAGAGAGGCCTTCTCGACGAAACGTTGCTCGTCTGGGGCGGCGAATTCGGCCGGTCATCATACGAACAGAATGACAAGTCCGACGGACGCCGCCACAACCACCGCGGCTACACCATGTGGATGGCGGGAGGCGGCGTCAAAGGCGGTCTCCAGCATGGGGCTTGCGACGTTACGGGCGCAGCGGTTGAAGGCCGTGTCCATCTCCACGATCTTCACGCCACCATCCTCCACCAGTTCGGCCTCGACCACACGAAGCTCACCTACCGCTATGCCGGGCGCGACTTCCGGCTCACCGACGTCCACGGCAAGGTCGCCACCGACATCCTGGCCTAGGTTTTCGAAAGTTGCGTTCGGTCGACTGGCGGTCGAGCCCTCGGGGTAGCGAATCCGGCCACGAGCGAGATCGCCCTTGTTCTCGCCAAGATCGACCACTGGTGCGGAGTCCATTCCGGTTCGGAACGTCACGTCACATCTTGTTGCGGTGTCAGTGTTTTACCAGGGACTTTCCACCTTATGCTAAAGACCGATCTTCCACCAAGGTGGATTGATGATTCGGAGGCTGGTCAGATGATCCGCAAGCTGGGAATCGGTATCGGGACGGCGATGGTGCTGCTCTTTGTCCTGGAGAGCGCGGCGTGGCTGCTGCTATCGCTAGGCTCCGGGCCGGCGCCCGGCTTCCTGGTGTCACGCGGCGGAGAATTTCACCGCCGACTGGCCAGGGGGTTCGACGGGACCTCACGGGGACCTCTGGCCGTAGACCCGCACCTGGGCTACGCACTCGAGCCGGCTTTCCAGGTCTTCGGAGAGGGAGAAGGGGAAGGCGTTCTCCGCATCGTGGTCCTGGGAGGCTCCACCACCGATCCGTTCAATCAGGGACACTGGTCCGGCACCCTCTCGAAGCTCCTGGCGAGTGAGGGGATTGCGGCTCGCATCCACAACGGCGGCGTCGGCAGCTACTCCACCAACCAGGAAGTGATCAAGCTGATCCGGGACGCCCTGGCTCTGACCCCCCACGTGGTGGTCTCGGTGGACGGCGTCAACGACCTGGGTCTGGTCAAGTCCATCTCCCCGTCGACTCCGATGGTGAACGAGCCCCAGCGGGAGATCATGGAATACGTGGCCGGCTCGGCCTCGCAGAGCGTGTTCCTGCCCAACCTGGCGCGTCTACTGGGGTCCGGCGAAGAGATCCTGCAGGAGCCTCACTGGGGTCATCCGGCCGAAATGAAGGCCGAAGAGGTTTGGGAGAAGAACGTGCGCATCATGAACGCCGTCTGCCGGGAGTTCGGCATCCGTTACCTGGCGATCCTGCAACCCATCATGGGATTCGGGAGCTATGAGCGGTCACCCCGCGAAGAAGAGATGTGGGAGCAGCGGAGTCAGCGGATGCGTCCGGACGGGACGCCCTACCACGAGGCCCTGACCCGCTATTACAAGGCGGCCCAGGTCCGTTGCGAGCGCCTTCCCTACTGCGCCGATCTGACCGGGATCTACGCCGGGGAAAGCGACCTTTACGGCGATCCGCGCCATCCCAACCCCGAGGGATACCGCCTGTTGGGAGAAGCCATCCATCAGGAACTTCGGGACCGCGGCCTACTGGTGTTGCCTGCGGATCGTGAATCGGGACTGCAAGGAGATGCCGGCCGGGACCGTCGAGAGCCTTGATCAGTCGGGCTGCCGCCGCATTTATGATTCATGGCTTCTTGCTTAACGGTACACCTTGCCGCGGCTACCGACCCTCACTGCGAGCACCCGCAAAGCGTCCTGCTCGATGCGGGCGATAATGCGGTAGTCACCCACTCTCCGCGCGGCGGCGTACTTCCAAAACTCGCCTAGCCTGGAACCCTTGAAACCCGTGAGGGCCTCGCCGATGCTGCGCGGATCGTCCAGAGTGGCAACACGGCCGTGCAGAAAGGCAAGGACGCGCCTAGCCGTCTGCCGGTCGAGCTTATCTAAGTCTCTTACGGCGGCGCGGTCAAGCTCAACCTTCCAAGCCATAGCGCTTCATCACTTCTTCAAGAGGTACGGTCTCGGACTTCCCGGCTCGAATGTCGATCAGGCGTTGCTCGGCAAGGGACAAGTCCTCCAGATCGTCCAGATTTTCCTTGATGGCTTCGATCATGTCGAAGATCCTGCTGCGGCCGGTCAAGCCGGTCAACCGTTGCAGGCGTCGAGAGACCTCATCAGACCAGCGAAGGGCTTCGGGATTCATGACCGCTCTCGGGGCGTGTTTTAGCCGTATTGACAGTATTATAGATGCGCTCCTGCTCCAGTATGGAAAGAGGCTAGCCTGCTCAAATGGGAATTAGGAGCGTCGAACTGATTTCGGTCTTGGCCGGTCGCACAGCGCGGGGCGGTGCGACCATGACCTCTTTGCAGAGCATATACGGCAGGTGAGGCCCGGGCTCTGGTGATGATCAATGGGTAGCCTGCCTATCTCACCACTCGACGGCCGCAGCACGCGAGAAAAAGGCCGTGATTGGTGAAAAACAAAAAAGCCGTGATTCCTAAAAACCATTTGTGGCGGCCTGGTTCGCTCCAGAAAGAAATGTCTGACGGCCGTCTCACGCACTTCACCTCGCCACGTGGTGAGACAGGCGGGCTATAGTGTTCAGCGCCATGATCAACCTCGACGACCTTCCCATGAGAGTGGGACTGGGGCAATTCCATGACATCACCGAATCGCGGCTGCGGTTCATCAAGCAATGCGGCTGCGACGACTTTCAACTCAACACGCCCAACCTGCCCGGGGAGGAGCGTTGGGAGTACGAGGACCTGGCAGTCCTGGTCGAGCGGGCGAAGAATGCCGATCTGCGGCTCATCGCGATCGAGAACGTCCCGGTCAGGTTCTGGGACCAGATCCTGCTGGGCGGCAGCGGCCGGGAGAAGCAACTCGACAACATGGTATACACCGTCCGCAACGTCGCCAAGGCGGGGATTCCCATTCTCGGTTACGCCTTCATGCCGTCGGGGGTCTGGCGTACCTCGCAAGACCGGCCGGTACGCGGCGGAGCGTTGGCGACCGCCTTCGACTACGACAAGGCGAAAGCGGCGCAGGCGGGCGACGACATCCTGAATGGGGTTTGGGGCCGCGCGCCAGTCGAGCGCGAATACTCCGAGCAGGAGATCTGGGAGAACTACTGCTGGTACCTGGAGCGCATTCTTCCCGTATGCGAGGAGGCCGGGCTGCGGCTGGCGCTTCATCCCGATGATCCGCCGGTCCCCATGCTGGGCGGCGTGGGCCGCGTCTTTCGCAACCTGGAGAACTTCCGCCGCGCCATGGATGCCTTCGACAGCCCGATGCACGGCCTGGACTTCTGCCACGGCTGCTGGTCGGAGATGCGAGGGGGTGAAGGGGTCACCGAGGCGATCCGGTTGTTCGGGGAGCGCAACAAGATCTTCTACGTGCACTTTCGGGACGTCCAGGGACCGGTTGAAGACTTCACGGAGTGCCACCTCGGCGACGGCAACTGCGATCCGGTGGAAACCATCCGCACGCTGAAGCAGGTGGGATTCCACGGGTTCCTGCTGCCGGACCACGTTCCGCGGATGGAGGGCGACGCCGATTGGTGCGACCGCGGGCGGGCCTGGACGGTGGGCTACATCAAGGGATTGATCGCGGCCGTCGATGGGTGACGGCCGGCGCGGCTGTGGTTAGCCCGCATTTCTCACCACCCGACGGTCGGAGCACGCGATAAAAAAGGCCGTGATTCGTGACTTGTGATTCGTGAAAAACCTTGAAGGCCACGTTGCGCGCGCCTTTTTCCTCCGCCCGGCTCGCGACGCGTCCTGACGGCCCTCTCACACACTTCACCTCGCCACGTGGTGAGAAAAGCAGGTTGGATCATCCGAAGCTCAGCCAGCCGGCCTGGATCGCCAAGGCGATGAGAACCCCGCCGGGGGAGACGATCGCCAGGACGATGGCGCAAACCCAGAGCCAGCCGGTTATCAGCGGGCCGGGAACGGTATCGTATCTCTCTTCCTGAACATGAAACTTTTGGACTGACTGTGCGAGAAGTCAGCGGACGAGTTCGAGCGATCAACCGAGGCCGAACGCCGAAAGGGTACCACCGAGCGCGACGCGAATCGAGCTCCGGTTGATCTCGGTAATCAGACGTCAATGCGTGTCTGTACCGGATGAAGAGCCTACGATCCATCGGGTTTCCTGTGGTAGTCTCGCCGGTCAAGACACTGGTCGTAGATCTCTCGGTCAATACTGATCCAGTCGGTTTTGTTGACCCCCCTGCGGTTCCGGCTGGCAGGACTCTGTGGAAAGGCGCTGGCGATCTTGATCCACCGTCGCTGTTCCTGTGCGATTGTTCGAACCTCATCGGCTACCTCCGAGAGATCCTGATCCTGGCTCATAACGAGCGCCACATCGTATTCGCGACTATGAGCAAGTGCGATCACGTCGAGCGCGATACGTACGTCGATCCCCTTCTCCTCTCCGGTCAGAAAAGAGTATTGCGTGCCGTCGGGTAGAGTCACCATACGGTTCCGGTACCGGAGTGGCCTACTGTACACGACGACACCTTGTCGTCCCATCGCTGCGAGCTTATGAGTCCAGAAGAAGTGCCAACCGGGGTTATCGTCGACATCAGGAATCCCGGTGTAGAAGCGTACCTGTATTAGCTCCCACCCCTGTCCCGTGCAAACTTGCTCGGAGAGGGCCGAAACGTCATAGTTGGGGTACGTATAGCCGAACGCTTCGCGAGCGGCGTGGAATAGGTTTTGTCCGTCCACGAAAGCGACCACACGCTTGGCTGGAGGTTTGCCGTTCAATGGCCTACAGGGCAAAAAATAACCCCGCCCGAGGCCTTAAGGCGTGTCGAGCGGGGAGCAAGTATATCCCAGGATACTACAGCGTGGGATGACGGCCGTCAATCGGTAGTAGTGTAAATGTGCGTGGAGTGTTCACAACACGGATTCCAGCATGTGTTGCGGGTGCCGCCGAACTGCTTGAACGGTACTCAAGGCGACGATCCCGCGCAGGTTATGAGAGCGGCGCCAGGGCCGGCTCGCTGCATTCGGATCAGCCGAAGCTCAGCCAGCCGGCCTGGATTGCCAGGGCGATGAGAACCCCCCCGGGGGAGACGATCGCCAGGACGATGGCGCAAACCCAGAGCCAGCCTGTTATCAGCGGGCCGGGAACGATCCTCGAATCCAGCTTGCGGTGCCGCAGATAGAGAACCCCCATGCCCAGGACGGGAAACATCACGGCCGCAATGATGCTGCTGGTGATGAGCAGCATCTGCGGCGGGTTCTCGAAGAGCCAGTAGGCGATGGAATAAATAACCAGCGAGACGACGATGAACGCGCGAATGAACCTCAGCCGCGCCCCGTAGTCGGATGGGTCGATGAGGCCGATCACCGCCATCGAGTCCGCGAGGAACCGGCTGTGTCCGGCTGCGCCGGACATCACCGTGGTCAGCAGGACGAAAAAGGACCCCACCAGAAACAACGTGGCGGCCCAATCGCCAAAACTTTCGGTGTACATCAAGCTCAGAATGACGATCGTTTCGCGTCCGTCGGGGTTGAGTCCCTTCGCATACAGGATGGCCGCCCCCAACAAGTAGAAGCAGACGGTGCTGACGGTATAGACGACCATGGTCACCAGCACGTCGGTGTACATGACGCGAATCCAGCCTTTGGCCCGTTTCGCCCAGGCTGCGCCGGGTTCAATCCGCCCGGTGTTGCGGGCATAGCCTTTCTCGACGCACCAGTAGGTGTAGATCCAGATCTCGCCGAAGGCGACGCCGGTGCCGGCGTACATGGCCAGCGCGGTGAGGACCAGCGCCGTGGTGATCTCGTTGGGCACGTCGAGCGAGAGACCGCTGGCAAGCTGGGACCAACTCACGGCGTATCCGGTCCATTGCAGGATCACCGTGCACGCGACCGTGAGCCCGGTAAAGACCGCCACCAGGATGACGAACATCTTCTCCATCGATGCGTAGGTGCCGCCGAGCAGCAGGGCCGCGGAGAGAATCGCGATCAAGAATGACCAGTAGCGCGCACCTCCCTCGCCAAGGAGTCCCGGGAAGGCCATCTCGACGACTTGGCCGACGCCCCCAAGAATCGCGCCCGAGTTCACGAAGATCAGCAAGGTCGCCGCCAGCCAGACCCAGGTGAACCAGTTCATCTTGCTGCGCACCGGACGCCTGGATTCTTCGCCGGTCCGGCGCAGGATCCAGGCGGCAACGACGCACACCACGCCTACGCAGGCGCCGATCAACAGGGCCGCCGTCGTGGTTTGCGATGCCGGATCGAGCCGCACAAAGGCGGCGACGGCCACAATGCTGGCCAGAACGAGCACCGCCATCCACGGCAAGGTCAGCCAGCCCGGGCGGGGCGCCGCGGGGCCGGGCATCGCGTTGAACACGGTCAAGAACGTCTGACCGCTCGCGATGGTGTAGCGCGTCAACTCGGCCTGCACGACGGCTTTGACAAAGCAGGAGAGCAGAACGAACCACAGCAGGACGAAGCCGGCCATCGCGCCCAACTTGGTGGTGAGGATCAGTTCTCCGGAGCCCACGATCGAGCCCACCAGGATCATCCCCGGCCCAAGGTGCCGAGCGGTCGCCCAGAAGCCGCGAGGCGGTTCGCGATAGTCATCCGTGTTTCGCGCGTAGGGATCGGTTACGGTCATGGTCAGGGGGAAAGGCAGCGATTCGTGAAAAAAAGCCGTGTCTCGTGATTCGTGTCTCGTGATTCGTGAAAACCATACAGGCCGTGGTACCGGCGCGGGGGACTGCGGCTTGCGGTGAAGGGCCTGCGGCTGAGAAGCCGTGCTTCGTATCTCGTGTCTCGTGATTCGTGTCTTGGGACCCTCAAGCAGTTCGCCTCGACACGAGGGGAGCGATGCAGGTCAACCGTCAAGGTCACTCTTGCGAAGGACGACCGGGCCTGTAGGGGCTTTGACTCGCGGCTCTTTCTGATATGAGGCAGCGCCTTTTTTCGTCTGCGGGGTCCTCAGGCCAAAACCGGTTTGACGACGCTTGCGGGTTCGACTCCGGTGAGCCGTTTGTCGAGGCCCTGGTGGCGGAAGGTGAAACGCTCGTGGTCGATGCCGAACAGATGCAGAATGGTTGCCTGTAGATCGCGCACGTGGACCGGATCGCGAACGATGTTGTAGGAGAAATCGTCCGTTTCGCCGTGGACGCCGCCGCCCTTGATGCCTCCGCCGGCCATCCAGATGCTGAAGCAACGAGGATGGTGGTCGCGGCCATAGGTCTGCTCGGTGAGCTTGCCCTGGCAGTATACGGTGCGGCCGAATTCGCCGCCCCAGATGATGAGGGTCTCGTCGAGCAAGCCGCGTTGCTTGAGATCCTGGACGAGAGCCCAAGCGCCCTGATCCACGTCTTTGCATTGACTGGGCAGAACCTGCGGCAACCGCCCGTGGACATCCCAGCCGCGGTGATAGATCTGCACGAAGCGAACGTCGCGCTCGACGAGGCGGCGCGCCATCAGGCAGGTGTGGGCGAAGGTGCCCGGCGAGTGCACGTCGTCTCCGTACATCTTGAGAGTGGCCTCGGACTCCCTGGTGAGGTCGGTAAGCTCGGGCACCGAGGACTGCATGCGGAAAGCCATCTCGTACTGCTCGATGCGGGCGAGCGTCTCGGGGTCGCGGATCTTTTCATGGCGCAAGCGGTTCATTTCGCCGAGCGAGTCGAGCATGCGGCGGCGGATTTGAGGCGGCACGCCCTCGGGATTGTTGATGTAGAGCACCGGGTCGGCACCGGAGCGCAGGGCGACGCCGGCGTATTCCGACGAGAGGAAACCGGAACTCCACAAGCGCGCCGAGATGGCCTGGACGCCGGCCTTGGGGTGCGAGTGGCTGGCTTTGAGGACGACGAATGTGGGCAGGTCGCGATTCATGCTGCCCAGTCCGTAGGTGATCCATGAACCGATGCAGGGCCGCTCGGGGACCTGACGGCCGGTTTGGATGAAGGTGATCGCGGGCTCGTGGTTGATCGCCTCGGTGTGCAGGGAGCGGATGACGGCGACGTCGTCGGCCATGCGCGCGGTGTAGGGCATCAACTCGGAGATCCAGGTTCCGCTCCGGCCGTGTTGCTGGAACGCGAACTTCGACGGAACGATCGGGAAACGCTCCTGGTCGGAGGTCATGGTGGTGAGGCGCTGACCCTGGCGGATGGAATCGGGAAGGTCCTTGTCATACCAGTCGTTCATGACCGGCTTGTAGTCGAACATCTCCATCTGGGGCGGCGCGCCGACCATGTGCAGGTAGATGGCCCGGGTGGCTTTGGGAGCGAAGTGAGGCAGGGAGGGAAGGCCGGCCGTGGCGCCGATCTTCGCGGCGGCGTGGACATCCCGGTCCATGAGCGAGGCAAGAGCGAGCGCGCCAAGACCGCGCGCGCCGCGGCCGAAGAACTGGCGGCGGGTTTCGATGCGAACCGCTTCATCACAAAGGTTGTCGGGCAACAAACGGTGAGCGCTCATTTGTTCAACACCTCATCGAGATTCATGAGTTGATTGGCAACCATGGTCAGCGCGGCGAACTCGGGCCGCGGCAGGGTTGATTCCGGTTCCGAGTCCCCGACCAGAAGGGCGCGGCGGGCCTGATCGGGATTCGAGTCGTAGTAGCGCAGGTAGTCTTGATAGGCGGCGCCGGCGATGGCGCGTTCGCGATCGTCGAGCTGGCGGGCGAGCAGCCTGGCCGACATGAAGTCGAGCTGCTCATCGAGTTGCCGCGACGAGCCGAGCGCGCGCTGCGCCAGATGGCGGGCGGCTTCGAAGAACTGCGGGCCGTTCATCGTGAGCAGCGCCTGCAAGGGCGTATTGGTGCGTTCGCGGCGGACGGCGCAGAACTCACGGGTCGGCGCGTTGAGAACGGTCATCGCGGGAGGGGGCGCGGCGCGTTTCCAGAAGGTATACAGGCTGCGGCGATAGAGCCGATCGCCGTGATCCTGTTCATAGAACCGCGTATTGCTGCCGATCATCGCCACGGCTTCCCAGACCCCCGATGGCTGATAGGGCTTGACGCTGGGGCCACCGATTTGATCCGAGAGCAGGCCGGCGGCGGACAAGGCGTGGTCGCGGATCATCTCGCCGTCCATGCGGAAGCGCGGGCCGCGGGAGAACAGCCGGTTGTCCGGATCACTCTTGAGCTTCCCGGCCGTGATCGCGGCGGACTGCCGGTAGGCGGCGGAAGTGAGCATGAGTCGGAACATGTGCTTCATGTCCCAGCCGGACTCGCGGAACTCGACGGCCAGCCAGTCGAGAAGTTCGGGATGGCTGGGTGCCTCGCCCTGCGAGCCGAAATCCTCGGAGGTCTTCACGATGCCGGCGCCGAAGATCTCCTGCCAAAAGCGATTGATGGTGACACGGGCGGTGAGCGGATTCGCATCATCGACGAGCCACTTCGCGAGGCCGAGACGGTTGCGGGGAAGCGAAGGGTCCATCGGCGGAAGCACGCCCGGCGTGGCGGGCTGGACCTCTTCGCGTTTCTGGTCGTACATGCCGCGATAGAGGATGTTCGCCATGGGGTCGGAGTCTTCCTTCTCGCGCATGACGTGTGTCACGGAGCTGCGACGCAGGATCGCGTCGCGCTCGGTTTCCAGGTTGGCCAGTTTTTCGTCGGCGCCGCGGTAGGCCTCATTGTGGCGGAGGAGGTAGTAGGACTCGAGGGATGCCTTTGCCTTGTAGTTCAGTTTGCGCGGGGCTTTGCCGCGGGCCGTGGCCAGAGAATCCCAGCGGGCAAGCAACGGCGCTTCGGCTTCGGTCACGGCGCGGTTGAAGATGCGGAGGTCACGGATCGACGCGTTCAGGAACCTGCTTTTCGAGCCGTCTTCGGCGAGACTGGCGCCGATCAGCAAGGGCTCCTCGGTGTGGATCGGCCCCCGCAGGGTTTGAATGGCGCGGCCGGTATTCTCGATCGGCAACTCCTTGCCGTCAAGATAAAGCGTGATGCCGGTTCGCTGCCGTTCGCCGTCATAGGTGACGGCGATATGATGCCAGGAACCGGCTTCGGCACGGCGGTCGCCGGTGGCCTTGCGGCCGATGGCGCGGCCGTCCTGTACACGCAGCGTGAGACTGGGCAGGCCCTTGGCGAGATCGATCCGCCAGCCGCGGTCTTCGTTGCCGGGGTCGTTCTGGCTGATGAGGGTCCCCGAATCGGCGCCTTCATGCAAACGGAACGCCAGCGCTACCGTGAACGGCTCGTCGGCCTTGAGGGAAGGGAAGCCCGGCAGCGCGGCATACGCTTTCTCCGACAAGTGCAGGACGCGGGTGCGCGATTCGCGTTTGACCTTTCCGCCTCCTTCGAGTTGGAGCGGCATGATGGTCGAACCCAAGCGAGCATTCGCTTGACGATCCAGTTCGAGGGAAAGGACCTCCGAGGGGTCAAAGCGGCCCGTCTCAAGCTGAATCTTCTTTTGGGCGCGCAGCCAGTTGTCGAAGTCGTTCCGTGCTTGCCGACGCACCTGATCGAGATTCTCTCTTGCGGCGGGTTCTTCGGTCCGAAGTTGCCGCCAGCGGGCTTCATCGTCTGGCGGAGGCAGAAGCAGCGCCGGCGGGGTGTCGTAGTAGTTGCCGTCCATCGCCTTCTGCGTGGTGTTGCGGAAGAAGGCGGCCATTGAATAAAAGTCCTTTTGCGCGATGGGGTCGAACTTGTGGTCGTGGCAAGTCGCGCAGCCGACTGTCAGGCCGAGCCAAACGGTGCCGGTGGTGTCAACCCGGTCTTTGGCGTACATCACGAGGACTTCCTCGGCGATAGAGCCGCCTTCGCTGGTGGTGATGTTGCAGCGGTGGAATCCGGTGGCGATCTGCTGTTCCTTGGTGGGGTCGGGAAGCAGGTCGCCGGCAATTTGCTCGACGGTGAACTCGTCGAAGGGCTGATTGCGGTTGAAGGCGCGGATGACCCAGTCGCGGTAGGGCCACATCTCGCGGTAGTTGTCGTGGTGCAGGCCGTGGGTATCGGCGTAGCGAGCGGCGTCGAGCCAGTAACGCGCGCGGTGCTCGCCGTAGGCCTCGCTGCCCATCAGGGTGTCGACGAGATTGTCGTAGGCGTCGGGCGATGAATCGTTGACGAACGATTCGACCTGCTCCGGGGTGGGCGGCAGGCCGGTGATGTCGAGGGAGGCGCGGCGGATCAGCGAGCGGCGGCCGGCTTCGGGAGCCGGCTCGAGTCCCTCCGCATCGAGGCTTGCAAGGATGAAGCGGTCAATCGGGTTACGGACCCAGCCGGTGTTGTCGACTCGAGGAAGATCGGGGCGTTCCGGCCGTGTGAAAGCCCAGTGCTCCTCCCAGTTGGCGCCTTGCTCGATCCATTGGCGGATGGTGTCGATCTGCTTGGGCTCGAGCTCCTTGTGAGAGTATTCAGGCGGCATGCGGCGGGCCTTGTCCGGGTTGGTGATGCGCTGGTAGACGAGACTGCTTTCCGGGTCACCGGGGACAATGGGCACGCCGGCGGGCCGGCTGCCGAAGGCGCCCTCGCGGGTATCCAGCCGCAAGCCGGAGATCCGTGTGGTCGGGTCGGGGCCATGACATTGGAAGCAGGCATCGGAGAGCGCGGGACGGACTTGACGTTGGAAATCGACAGCGGCGCTGCCGGGGGCAGCGTGGACAGCGATGGGCAACACGCTGAGCAGGGCCCAGGCAAGGAGGCGTCTCGCGGATCGACTTGCCGAAGATGCGACGGTCTTGGTTAGGTACGGCGCCTTCATTTCTCTGTTAGCAATCCTTGAATGATGTTTCCGCCTATCTATTCTATTCCCGTTGTCCACTGCAAGGGAACAGCATGTAGTGTCTCCATTCCGCGTTGGTTCAAAGAAAGGGATGAATCGCACCCGGATCTCGGGTAGTGCTACGGCAACTCGTCGGGTATCAACTTGACGCCGGAACTCGTAGAAACGAATAGTGCCTTCCTGAAAGCTCTCAAGAAGGACATCCCGATCAAGATGCGCCCGCCTGGGGCCACGATCACCGATCCTGCCTTGGTTTCACTCCCCAGAGTCGCGTAACCCCGTACCATTGGACACAGTCTGGACCTCCCGTCGCCGAACCCTACGTCCACGGCTGATCGGGGCTCTGGCTCCGCGAAGCACAGTTGTACTGCGATGTCCTGGGGGATTTGAAGAAATCCCGTAGATCCCGTGTCGATGATTCCTGTCAGTGTTCTCGTGGGAATGGGGCTGTTCTCCGCCTGCAAGTCGAATTTCATGCAGGGGAAACCGCGCTCGTCAAAAAAGCCGAAAATGTTGTCAGACATGCAGCGGGGAAGAGCTCAAACTGAAGGCGGCAGGAAAGCCTATACGGATCAAATAGAAAAACCCTTCAGGCGATCCGTCGTAGGCTTTCTCGAGCGCCTCTTCGGAGTGCTCTGCCATGTAGGCTTTGCCGGTGGTCACATCAACGGCGACAAACTTCCCCCGGTGCTTCTCTTCAAGGCTTTCACGATGGCGTTCATCGTAGAGTTTCCTGCCAAGACTGGCAATCTCCTCGGTGGTCATGGAAGGCGGAGCCGGAATCGGTTCGGTGCTCATCTTCATGCTCCGTTGCGGGGAATCGCTGTGCGGGAATGGTTGCATAGAGTATGCTCCTCGCACGGGTCATTTTCAAGAGGAATCCTCATCAACGCGAAATCAAGACACCACCGAACAGAGGGCATGGGGATGAGGAGACAAGAGCCCTCCCGCTCACGGAAACGGCGGAGCAGAGTCCGCCGTGCGGTCTACGAGCCGGCGCTCTTCACTGGTTTTCTCAACACTTCCAGATGGTCCCGGTACGCCGAGCGGGCCGCGATGAAGTCTGCGTGATCCAGCCGAAGTTCCTGAGTGATCCGCCGGATTTCATTGTCTTCCGCCGTCGAGACCGCCTGATCGGAAGAAGAAACGGCGTAGAGGCAGTTGAGAAGCGCGAGTTTCTGCTGTCGGCTCGCGATGCGGTTGAACTCCTGGGTGACAACGAAGTTCTCGGTGCCGCCAAACAGCAGCGTCTGCGTCTTCGCCAATTGCACGACAAGGATCGCCTGTTCTTCCGGGAGCCCGCCCAGTCCCTGAACGATGCGCTCCATCTCGCGGGTCTCCTCGCCGCTGATGTCGAGGTCGGCATGCGCGACACGGCCCAGGATATAGGCGAACGAGGCGATGTACTTGGCCTGTTCGCGGTCCATGTGATTCAGCTCGTCGGTGATTTTACGAACGGTGTCGGAAGCACTTTCCTGCTGCTGTTGTTCCCAAGGGTCTTTGGAGGCAATACCGAAAAGTTCCAGGATCCCCATCGCGAACTCAGGATAGCACCCGGCTCCTTCCAGCCCCTGCGACCAAGCTGGGGCTAGCCTGCATTTCTCACCACCCGACGGTCGAAGCACGCCATACGACCGCCAGGACTTCGTTGCGTTTGCTTGCCGTGCTCAACGTACTGTTCAAGTACGCCTGCGCGCGCCAAGCGGCGCGCGCCTTTTTCCTCCGCCCGGCTTGCGCCTAGTCCTGACGGCCCTCTCACGCACTTCGTCTCGCCGCGTGGTGAGAAATGCAGGTTAGGTTTCCAGGGACCTCCGCTTGTGCCAGAGCCGGGTGCGCCGCCGGGAGAGGGACAGTCCTTCGTTGAACTCAGTTCGCCGGGCGCAGCGCTTCGTCCGCACCGAGCCCCTCGGTCAGCCAACCGGGATACCAGCGAAAGACGTTGCCGGTAAGGCTTCCGATGAAGATCAGACCGTCGTGGGTCTTGTGGATCCAATGACCGGGGCTCTCCATGGCCCCCAGTATCTCGCCGGTCTTCCGGTCGATCTTCATGATCCGTCCGGCCAGCGTGTCGTAGGTCAGATTTTCGATGTTGTTGCGGTGGGTGATGACCCACAGTTCGTCTTCGGGAGTGACAAAGATGTTCTGGGTGGCTCCGAGGTGATTCCACTCATGCAGATATTCGCCGTCGGAAGTGAAGATCTGAATCCGATTGTTCTCCCGGTCGCTCACGTAGACGACACCCTCTGAATCCACAGCTACCGAATGGACCGTATTGAACTGGCTCTTGCCGGTTCCCGGCGTGCCCCACGCAGTGATGTATTTCCCCTCGGGGGTGTATTTGACGACGCGCGAGTTCCCATAGCCGTCCGCGACGTAGATCGACCCGTCAGGACCGAAGGCGAGATCGGCGGGACGGTTGAAGCTGTACTCGTCCAGCCCGGGCTTGCCCTGGTTGCCGATGGTCCGCCGCCATTCGCCTTCACGAGTGAACTTCGTGACGGTGTGATGCTGGACATCCGTCGTCCAGACATGCTGGTTGCTGTCGATGCGCAAGCCGTGCGGCGTGCCGAACATCCCACGCCCCCAAGAGCGAACGTAATTCCCTTCGGCATCGAAGACCACGATCGGGTCGGCCTTATCGCCGCGGTGAAAGACGTAGACAAACCCATCCTTATCCGTCGCAACCGCCGAAACACGCCCGAACTTCCAGCCGGCGGGCATCGTATCGGGTTCTTCGCCGAACCGGATATTCACCCGGTACTTGAGAAGGCCGCCTTCATGGGGATACCAACCCTGTTGAGCAGCCAGGGGCGCGAGCAGCCCGCACAGCAAGCCCAGGCATAACCATCGCTTCATCATTTCAACCCTCCCCGATGATTTCGTTCAAGAGAATACCGCACCCGCAGGGGCAAGAGAGCAACCATGCTGCGGCAGCGATGAGAAGCTCAGGCTGCGGGATGGGCGAAGAACTCGCTCCAGCATGCCAGTGGGCCGATCAGATTCCACGGGCGGCGAACCAGGCGGTCATGCGGGGCCATCCGATCCGACGGGGCTGGTTCAAGCTTCGGCCGTATGGCGGCCCTCATCGTCGAATCGACAAGGTCGTGGACTTCTCGTATTTTCCCAGTATCAAGTACAAGAACCCTAACAGCAGGTAGATCGCAACGCAGTATAGAAGGACCGCCCACACAATGCTAATGTCGCGCTCCATGAATATTGGCAGCAGCGGCAGCAACGCGAGCGAGATCACGGTATCGGCAACAGCGATGAGAATTCCACTCCTGGAAGTCAGCTTCAGCACCTGTCCGCAATGCGGGCAGTCCAGTGTGCGATCACCAGTTATCTCTCTCCAACTGCGCCAGATACTTCGACTGTCTAACGCGTGCTCACATACCGGGCATCGAGCCGCCATTGGTCACCTCTCGCCCACAATGATCCCACTGAGCACTGGGGTTGTGCACTTGGCCTGCATTTCTCGTCATCCGACGGCCGCCGCACGCGAGAAAAAGGCCGTGATTCGTGAAAACCATTGGAGGGGGACTGGTTCGCTGGAGAAAGAAATGTCTAATGGCCAGCGAATCGTAAAGGCCGTGATTCGTGTGTCGCGACCCAGGAGATAAGGCCGCTACGCCTGCGCGCACCAAGCGGCTCGCGCCTCGTCCTGACGGCCCTCTCACGCCTGTCCGCAGCAGGCAGGCACTTCACCTCGCCTCGTGGTGAGACATGCAGGTCAGTTCTTGACCATCCAGCCGCGGTCCCAGGGTTGGGCCAGAGTCGGCTGGTTGACGTAGCGCTGCATCTTGAACTCGAGGCGGTCGCCGGCGCCGGGTTCAAGGCGAACGGTGACATAGGCGTGATCGATGGGAGTCGTCTCGCCGCCGACCGTCACGCTGTTGAACTGATGCTCGCCGTAGCCGCCGGCCTGCACCATCACGGTTCGGGTGTGGGCCTGGCTGGTGTTCACCAGCGTGACCGCGACGGAATCGGCGGTGAGCTTGTCCACGAGCGCCGCCACGTCCTTGGGCGGACCGGAGCGCCGTTCGTCGGGGTCGAAGTAGCGCAGCCGGCTGTGCAGGGTCCAGAGCTTGCCGTTCGAGAAATAGCCCCCGAGCATGAGTTGCGTGAGAACGTCGGTTTGCGCCGGAGTGAACCCGAGGAGCCAGTCGGCCAGGCGTGTGTCGGGTGACGTCGGGTCGGTGCGGATCTGGTGCAGATTATCGCGCAGCCGGTCGAACGCTCCCTGCAGCGCTTTCTCCGGATGGCCGGGATTCCTGCCTTCCAGGAAGCCGATCCAGCCCTCCTTGGGAATGCGCTCCAGGTCCCGGCGGTCCATCGACCAAAGGTAGATTTCGGTCAGCCGATCGTGGTGCAGCCGTGGCTGCCACAGGTACCACTCGGCATCTCCCTTGTACTTGTAGCCCTTGGGGTCGCCGTACATTTGCGGGATGAGCGTCTGGCCGTTCTCGACGCGCGCGTGCTCATAGAACTTGTCCATCTGCGTCCGAAGAGCATCGATGTACTTCTTGTCGCCCGTCAGAAGGTAAGCCGTGCTGAAACCCGGCCAGGGTCCCACCGGGAAGTAGTTGCGATGGGCGATCTGCTCGATTTCACCGTCGAAGATGGTGAAGTTCCAGCCGTAGGTGCTTTTCCACCATTGGCCGTTGAAGTTGGAGCCCGGCACACCGTCGAGCCCCACCGTGGACGGGATCATGCCGTCCGTCTGCCTGGTGCGATCGAGCCAGGCATCCATGTATTCGAGCACCCAATCGCGGTACTTGTTCTCGTGGTCAAGCATGTAGGCGTTCAGACCCAGGATCGCCGTACCCATGTTCAACCAACTGTCTCCGACGCTGTCGACGTACTCGGTGCAGTGGGCCAGCATCTTGTCGTAGACGGACATGAGGTCGAGCATCTCGTTGCGGCGCTGCGGGCTGTGCAGGATATGGAACATCCCTGGCACGGGGTCTCCGACCCAGTCGTACACGGTGGCCTTGTGCATCATCGGCCCCTTGCTGCCGTTCCAGATCGAGCGGATGACCTTGTGCTTCGGGTCGTAGTTCGGAGCGGACGGGTCCTCGTTCATGTAGAGGCCGGCAAAGCGCTTCGTACGAATGCGGAACTTCTCGTCGAGCGGGTCGGCGAGGCCCATCATCGTGAAGCCGCGGATGCCTTCTCCGGTGTGAAAGAAGTCGGACATCGTGATGAACTCGTTGTGGTACGCGCCGTGCTCGGCAATCTTGGTCTTCGTGGTGCGGAGTTCCTTGTACTGCATCAGGTGGCCTTCGAGACCTTTTTTGTAGATGTCGAGAACCTTGTCGCGTCCGCCCAGGGCGTGCAGGAGAGTCCAGTTGTAGTAGGTCTCGATGGCGTCGTCGGGGCCGTCGAGCGAGCCCCAGCGAATGGTGTGCAAGAGGTAGCCGCGCTCGTCAATGTACTTGTCGGCGAAGATCTCGATGGCTTCCGAGTTGGCGTCCAGCAGTTGGCGCTCCATCAACGCCCATGCCGGCGGCGCTATGGGGTTGTCAACGACAATGGTGAGGTCCTTGGCGGGGAGCGATGCTCCCAGGCAAAGAGCCATCGCGGCAATCAGGGCGGCTTGGCGGACGGAACGGGGCATGGGGATACCTCCTGCTTGAAAAACGAAGTGTTTCATTGTACATGCGGTGGGGTGCTCACCGAGAAGGAGTGAACGGAAGAGCCGGCAGCCGGCGATTTCACATGCTGTCGAAAAACTCTTGAATGCTGCAGAGCCGTAACTCGTCCTGTGGTTTTCGGGCACGCTGTTAGAGTGGGAAACCTGGAGATCGGTTGGATGGGGACGGCGTCGCAACGGCGGTGGGGGATGATCGCGGATGATCTGACCGGGTCCTGTGATGCGGGTGCGGCGTTCGCAGCGCAGGGGTTCGAGACTCGCGTGCTGCTGGAGTTGTGGCCGGAGGTCGTAAAGGAAGCCGAGCTTACGGTCGTTTCCACCGAAAGCCGGGACGATGCGGCCGACGACGCGGCGGAAAAAGCCGCTGCCGCCTGCCGATGGATGGGAGAACGCAATATCTCCGTTCTCTTCAAGAAGATCGATTCGGTATTGCGGGGGAACATCGAAGCCGAAGTGGCAGCCGTGATGGGAGCCTGCGGTTTCGGGTCGGCGGTGTTGACTCCGGCGTTTCCGGCGATGGGGCGGACGGTTCGGCAGGGCGCTTTGCACGTTTTCGGGAAGCAGCCGGATTACGGACCGGACCTGGAAACGATGTTCCTTTCGCGGGAGTCCGTTTCGGTTGAAGACGCCGAGACGGACGAAGATCTTGCGGTGATCGCGGAAGCCGCTTTAGCTCGGAGTCCGGTACCGCTGTTGGCGGGTTCGGGTGGTCTGGCGGGTCAGGTGGCGAGGACATTGGCCCGACGGTGCGGCAAACCGGCGGCTGATGATGCGTCCGGTGCGTCGTTTTCGTCCAGACCTCCGAAGTCCTCGTTGCCGATCTGGCTGGTGATCGGTTCGCGGCATCCCTCGACGATGGCTCAACTTGGCTACCTGGAGGACAAGAGGCTTTTCAGCGGCGCTGACGAGCTTGTCCTGCTTCGAGTGCCCTTGGAGGCGTTCGATGAGAATGCCGTGCGGCCCGCCGCCGAGGCCGTCCGACGCGGTATGGTGGGAGCTTTGGTACTGAGCGGCGGAGACACGGCTCGCTTGCTTTGCGGCGCACTGGCGGCGGACGCCATTCACCTTGGCGGCGAAGTCCTGCCGGGTATTCCCTGGGGGCGGCTGGAAGGGGGTCTCGCGGACGGAACGACCGTCGTGACGAAATCGGGCGGCTTTGGCGGACCCGACGTGCTGCTTCGAGTCGTCGATTCGCTCAAGGAGAAGGAACAGGCATGAAGCCGAGACTCGCGGTCACGATGGGTGACCCGGCCGGTGTGGGCGCCGAGGTTGTGGTCAAGGCTCTGGCCGATCCGCAGATCGCGGGCCTTGCGGCCTGGCGCATCGTGGGCGATGAGAGCGTCCTTGGGAGCGCCCGCCGCATCACGGGTCTGGCGCTGCCGGACGGGGTTGAAATCGTGAATCCCGGCCGGGTTTTCTCGAAAGCGCCGGCGTTCGGCGAGTTGAGCGCGGAGTGCGGTGAGGCGGCAGTCGCCTATATCCGGGGCGCGGCCGATCTCTGCCTGCGAGGAGAGACCGACGCGATGGTCACCGCGCCCGTCAACAAAGAGGCCGTGACGATGAGCGGCATGGCGTTCACCGGGCACACCGAGTACATCGCCGCGCTTTGCGGCGTGGAAGATACGCGGATGCTGCTCGCCAGCGAGCGGCTGCACGTGGTGCATGTATCGACGCATCTGTCGCTGCGCCGCGCGTGCGACCTGGATCAGGGACGCATCCTGCGCACGATCGAGTTGGGCAACAAGGCGGCTCTTGCGCTGGGGATTGCAAAGCCTCGAATCGCCGTATGCGGACTGAACCCCCACGCGGGTGAGCATGGGCTTTTCGGCGATGAAGACGCCGAGCACATCGTCCCCGCGATTGCGGCGGCGCAAGACGGAGGCATCGACTGCAGGGGGCCGCTGCCGGCCGACACGGTTTTCCTGAAAGCTGTCCGGGGGCACTATGACCTGGTCGTCGCGATGTATCACGATCAAGGGCACATTCCCATGAAGCTGCTCGACTTCGAGCACACGGTGAATATTTCACTCGGCCTGCCCATCATACGGGCGTCGGTGGACCACGGGACGGCTTTCGACATCGCGGGCGAGAACCTCGCGGATCCCACGAACATGAAGGCGGCGATGCGTCTCGCCTGCAGGATGGCCCGACAGAAGGCACCGCCCGCTGCGGTTTGAAGCCCACTGGAATGACGGCTTCTCGCCGGGGAGTTGCGCCTGCTCCGTGTTCGAGCCTGCCAGTTTTCAGCTCACCTGCACCGGGGTCCGCCGGGCATAGCTGTGACGGTAGTAACCGTTGTCCCGGTCCTCATTCTCCCTGAGAGCCCTACTCGCGCCACCCGATGAGTTCGTCAAGAGAGACCTCAAGCACCCGGGATATTTTGCGGTAGAGATTCACCGTGCCGTCCTTCTTGCCAGACTCGATCTGAGACAGGTAGCCCTTCGAGACATCGAGCCTTTCAGCGAGTTCTGCTTGTTTCAATCCGCGATGCTCGCGCCAGACCTTGACCGGGTTCTCTCCGTCAACAAGGCGGTGCACCACTTCACCCGGCACGGTGATGATATCGGCCGTCGCTTTCGCACGGTCGTAGGCCTCCACGTCCTCCGCCATCTCCGAGGCTTCATGGAGCCGCTCGAACTCGCGGTAGGGCACTACGGCGTACTCGGGTTCGCCGTCCTTCCTGATGATCTGCACTTGCTCGTTCATTTCTTGTACACCTGTCCTCGTGGTCCAATGACCAATACGATCATGACCTGGTTGTCGTCGTCCAGATCGGAGATGACACGCCAATCACCGACTCGTAAGCGATAGCCGTCTCGACCTTTCAAGTTCGTGACATTCGGGTGGCCTTGGTAAGGGTCGACCGCGACATCTTCGATCCTCTCGATGATCCGTTTGACGAGGTTGCGCGGCAAGCGCGCCAGTATCTTCGTCACTTCGGCCGCATAGGTCACCGAGTACACGGATATAGTTTACTATCAGTCAACCAAGGAGTTCTTTTAAAGGAAACAGCTTGGCGGTTCGCTATTGAGCGTGCTGTAGCGCCGCCAGTTCCGCCGTTTCGGCTATCCAAGCGTGCGGGCTATTGCCCTCCACCTTGACGGCCGAGGTGGTAGCTCGTGATCAGGCGCACGAACGTTCAGCTCACCTGCACCGAGGTCCGCCGGGCATAGCTGTGACGAAACTCTCGGGTCCGGGCGAAGACCGGGGGCAACGGCCTGCCGTTGGGGATAGAGAGCCAGAGCCGCATCATGTGGCGGCGGCGAGCCGGATCATCGTGGTCTTCGAATGAAGTTCGGCAGTGCAAGACGTCGTAGTTACTCGCCGCGAGGATATCTCCGGGTTGCATATCGAACTCGAAGCACATGCCGTGCTCGGCGCAGATTGTGTCGAACAGGTCAAGGGCTTCGATCTGCTGTTTGCTCATCGGCGGCACTTCCGGAAAGCGCTGCGCAAGCTCGATATAGAACCGCTTGTGGAGCGTGCTGAGGCGGTGTTCGTGATAGTTATAGATCGGCACGCACTGAGCCCTCGGCTCTCCTTCGTACTGCTGGCCGCGGGCATCGAAGTAGAAGGGCTGCTGAAGGACCCGGGCCAAGTCGGGGCGGCGGTTCAGCATCTCGTTGAAAACAGCGGTCGAGCTTATGAGGCGGCTGCTGCCGCCGCGCTTGGCATTCCGCACGCAGAGCAACAGGAAGATATCAGAGCCGTCGTTGTGAAAAGGGATGTCCTGGTTGGTCTGGTATTTGCGAATGTCGCCCTGGGAGAGATCCCGGCCGGTGTCGCGGACATGGTGAAACAGGTTTCCGGCCACGTCCTGCGGTTCGGGTGTGCCGAGATGCGTGCCGAGACCCCAAAAGAGTGTCGCGATGTCGTTGTCGGAACAGCCATCCACAGGCAGGCCTCGAATCAAGGCAAAGCCTCGCCCGCCTTCCAGGTCGTCCAGCAACTGCTTCCGCATGGCGGCGAACGAAGGCAAGGGGAAGTGGCGCGGCTCGATCTGAAACATCTGCCGGCCCGACTCATGGACGCCGACGAGGGCGGCCCTGAGTTCGTCGACGACGGACGGATGCAGCGAATAAAGCCATGACCGGTCGGCCTCCCACTCGGAGCCTCGCCAGGCAGCGGGAATATCGAGAGGATGATTCAGGATCTGGGGCATATCGCTAAGAAAGTTGTGTGCGTCAAGTTCTGCAAAAAGGGTTGAGATCCAAATGTGTCCTCGGTTGGCTTCAAGGTTGATGACGTTGACAGCGTGGAGGGAGCCCGTAGGGCGCCCGGAGCGCTGTCAACGTCATGCCGCGTCGGCGAGCGCCCGCAGGCGTTCGCGTTTTTGTTCCTCCCATAGACTCATGTCCAGATAACGATCGGCCTCGATCCAGCCGTCATGCATCTCCGCCGTCAGCGCCCGCACCAGCCGCAAGCAACTCGCCGCATTGGGGAAGATCCTCACCACGTAGGTGCGCCTCTTGATCTCCTCCATCAGCCGCTCCAGCATGTTCGTCGACTTCATGTGCTTGTGGTGCTGCCGCGGCAAGCTCAGAAACGTCAGTGTCTGCTCGATGTTCTCTTCCACCCAAGTACACAGCTTGGAGTATTTGCCGTCCCATTTCTCCAGCCAGCGCGCCAGGTCGCGGCGCGCTTCGGTGACATCGTGGCGGTCATAGATCCAGCGCAACTCCATCAAACAGTCGTCATCGGCCTTGCGCGGCAGATGATCCAACGCGTTGCGCAGAAAGTGCACGTAGCAGCGTTGCCAGGCCGCCTCCGCCAGCACCTGCTCGATCGCCTGCCGCAGGCCGGCGTGATCGTCGCTCACCACCAGCTCCACCCCCTGGAGACCGCGCTGCCGCAGTCCCTCGAGAAACTCCCGCCAGCTCGAGACGCTCTCGCGGTTCGCCAACTCCACCCCCAGTATCGCCCGCTTGCCGTCGGCGCCCACGCCCACCGCAACCAGCACTGCCTGGGAACGGATCACCCCGCCCTCGCGCACCTTCTCGTAGCGCGCATCCAGTATCAAGTACCGATAGGGCTCTTCCAACCGCCGCTGCGCAAACGCCTCCAACTGCCGATCCAGTTTCTTGACCACCCCCGATACCGCGCTCGCTGAAAAACTGTGTCCGCACAACTGCTCGGTGATCTTTCTTACCTTGCGCGTCGATACGCCCTCGATGTACATCTCCGCCAGCGCACTCACCAATGCCTTCCCGCTGCGCTGATAGCGCTCGAATACCTCGGTCCGAAAACGCCCTTGCCGATCTTGCGGCACCCGCAGTTCGATCTTGCCGATGCGGGTGACCAGCCCGCGGCTGTAGTAGCCGGAGCGATAGCCCAACCGTTCGCTGCTGCGTTCGCTCTTGGCCGCTCCCAGGGCTTGCTCCATCTCCGCTTCCAGTACTTCTTCGAGTGCCTCTCGCACCGCGCTCTTCATAAATTCCTGATCGCCGGCCAGTAACTCGCTCAGCCGCTCCCGGCCGCGCTGTGTTGTACTCTCTCTTGGGGTCATGCTCTGTCTCCTTGTGTGGTTTGCTCACTGCCAAGGAAACATCTTGACCCCTTCTTTTTCTTTTTGCTGAACTTTCCCAACTTAACCGCGAAGAACTTTCAGACTAACTCAGGCGCAAGCGACAAGGTTCCAGGAGAGGCGCGGCGGCTCCACCTGCTCCTTCATCGGCGCCAACAGCCAGCAAGGGTCGGGGTGAACGGGAGGCCGCTACTTGCTCCAAGGCGGCGCTTGAATGAAGCGGATCAGATGGGCCATCTCTTCCACTGTGATCTGATTTTCAAGGTCTTCCGGCATTGCGGAGAGCTGTGCGGACCGCATGCCCCGGATGTCGGTCCTGCTGATGATGTCCTGTTCGCCTTCTTCGCGGCGCAGCGTCACGACCGTGGGGCTCGGGGGACCTAGAACTCCCTCCAGGATTCGTCCGTCGTTCGTTTCCACGACATACGACTCGTATCGCGGTTCGATCGACTGGTTCGGCAGGAGGATGTCATTGAGGATGAACTCAGCGGGGCGTGTGCGGACCGTCGCCAGATCGGGGCCGACTTCTTTGCCGACGCCATCGACAGCGTGACATTTCGAGCAGGCGCGTTCGAATACCTGCCGGCCCGCCTCGCTGTTGCCCTGTTGGTCGAGCGCGGCGCGGTATTGAGCGAGCACCTGTTTTCTTTGTTCGGGGGGCTGCGTGATCAGCAGGCGGGCTCGTTCGCGAAGGGGCGCATCGTCATGCATGATCAAACGTCTTCGGAGCTGTCCGCGAACCGTCCACGGTTCGACATCCCCCTCTTCGAGCCTGTTCAATACCAGAGCTAGGCTCTCGTCATCCTGCGCCAGTATATCGCCGGCAGCGTTACGGGCTTGTGGGGGCAGTTCTCGCCATTTGGCAAGCAGGAAGGTTGTCAGGCCCGTGTCGTCCGTGCGGGCAAGGGCGCGAACGGCGGCGGCTTGGACAGCTTCCGGCTCGTCAGGTATGACCAAGAGTTGAAATCGTCGCTCATCGGGGTCCGGTCCGATCGCCAGCAGCCGGATCGAGTCGGCTCGGAGTTCGGGGTCAAGGCCAGGGTCTTGGGCTCGTCCCAGCGCGGCGGTGAGAGTGCGGGGCGGCAGCCGCGGCGTTTCGATCTGCTCGAGGATGCGGATGGCGGGGCCGCGGAGGTCTGTTTCGGGCTGTGCCGCGAAGTCCGACAATGTCTTCAGCGAGGTCGCTGATGACATCGACAAGGGGGCGTTTCTCGATGAGATGCCGACTGCCATGCCATTGAGAAGGGCGCTGAGCCACCAGCGCCGCTCCGGACCGGCTCGAGCTACCTGTCCGACCGTGTCGGCGACCTCCGATTCGCTGCCCGCAGCGCCCACCAGGGCGGCAAGTTGCTCGAAGATCTCCCGGTGTTCCGCGCTTTCTCGATCTGACAATTCGGATAGCCGGAGAGCGTTTCTCAAGAATCCTGCGGGGCTCATGGAAGAGTGCGTGAGCGCGGCGGCTCGCATCCAGGGATCGCGGATATCGGCAAAAAAGGCTTCCTCGGCGATACGGCGGGTTTCGGCGGAGTCCATCTCCCCGAGAGTCAGCAGGATTTGAAAACGGACGCGGGGGTCGGGATCACGGGCGAGAGGAAGAATCCGCTCGATGAGAGTGGGTGACTTGCGAAGTCGCGGCTCGGCCATCAGAATGGCGTTCTCGCGCACGCCCGGCTCGTCGTCATCGAGCGCCAACGAGATCAAGTCGTCATCGAGGCGTCCCATGCCGTCGAGGGTCCACAGGGCATGCAGGCGCGCCACCGCTGAAGGCCGTTCCTCGACCACGGCCCGAAGCAGAACGACTGATCCGCCGCTGCGGCGTTCGACCAGCAACCTCTGTGCCATTCGCCGCCACCAGATGTTCGTGTCGGCTAGCTTATTGACGAGTTCGGCGTCCGAGGCATCACGAAGGCTGAGGCCCAAGGCGGACGGCAACCCGTCTTCGGGAACGATGCGATAGATCCGTCCGCGATCGTTGCCGTCAAAGAGGTGCGGTGATTCATAAGTTTCGGCGGCGGTCCACTCCGGATGCTCGATGACTTCCCGGTAGTAGTCGAGCAGGTACAGAGCGCCATCGGGTCCGATGTACAGATTCACCGGGCGAAACCAGCGGTCGGTTGACGCCAGGAACTCACGGCCGGCGTGGGCGCGGCGGGCCTTGAAGGTGGCTCCGTTCGGCTCCCAAATATCGCGGTGAACGAGGTTGTGGGCGGGTTCCGCCACGAACGACCCGTCCTTGAAGTCTGTGGGAAAGGCGCCGCCCAGATACACGGTGAGGCCGCAGGCCGATGTCATCTGACCGGCGTCCGTTAACAGTTCGAAGCGCGGGTTGACCGTGATCGGGAAGACGGGAGCGGGAGCGCCGTGGTCGGACATCTCTTCGAACGGGCGCACAAGACGAAGCTGCGGGTTCCGCTCGAGATAGCGTGACGAGAGGACTTCGTGCCGCAGGTGACGCGAGTTGTTGTGGATGAACAGCCGTCCCCAGAGGTCAAAAGTCAGGCCGAACTGCGACGGGTTTGCGAGGTATTCGATCTGAAGAGTTTCCGGACGGAAACGGACACTGCGCCGCTCGATCGCGAGGCGCGGTGAATCAGGTGCGCCGGGGAAATGGATTTCGCTTCCCGGGTCACCGAACTTGTCACCGAACACCGTCGAGCGGCTGAAGCCCTCATGCGAAAGATAGATCCAATTGTCAAGCCCGTAGTAGGGACTGCTGACCGTGTGCTGCGGGTTGTTGAACGGGAATCCGGTAAGCACCACACGTTGGACATCGGCGCGTCCGTCGCCGTCCGTATCTGCCAGGAAGAGCACGTCGGGAGCATCCGTCACCAGGATGCCGCCCTTCCAGGCCATGACGCCGGTGGGCAGCGTAAGGCCGTCGGCGAAAAGCGTCGCACGGTCGGGACGTCCGTCGCCGTCCGTGTCGGTGAGGAGCTTGATGCGTCCAGCCCGTCCTTCGACGTCGAGTGGATAGCCGGAGTTCTCGACCACGAAGATGCGTCCCGATTCATCGAACTCGATGGCAACAGGGTCGACGACATCGGGCTCGGATGCGAACAGCTCGACGCGGAAGCCGTCTTCGATCTGGAACGTGCCGAGGGCTTCTTCGGGGCTGTAGGGCGGTTGTTGATTGGCGCAGCCCCAAGTCAACAGGGCCGCCAGCAGTAACGGCACGAAGCGGACACCTACCGCGCCATGGAGTCGGCGAGCTGTCACCATCGGCGGACAGGCCGGATCGGGTCGGGGCCGGCGCCCGGCGTCGTCTTGAATTTCCTGGCGATCCTTCGCTCGGCAATCGAAATTACGTAGACGGTGTCCTGGTTTTGCGCGCCCGCGAAGGCGTGCTTGCCATCCGGCGAGGTGGTGAGTGAGACCGGAGAGCCTTCGAGGTCGACGAGCGCAACCTGCTTGCGGGAAGCGACATCGGCGAAACCGACTTGCTGGTCGGAGATGCAGGAGTAGATGAGAGTCTCGTCATCCGAAGACAAGCCGATTCTCGCAGGCTCCCGGCAGGTCTCAATGCGGAATGCCATTTTTTTCTTCGCCGTATCGATCGCGGTGATCTCATTGGAGTCGCGGTTCGACACATAGAGTGTCTTACCATCGCTTGACAGGACACTGCCCTCGGGCCGATCGCCGGCGGGGATGAGGATGGTTTCGCCCGTCTTGAGATGGATCGCAGCGACGTTCGACGAACGCGCGTTGCTGACATAGGCCCATTCGCCATCGGCATCGCTAGTGACGATGTGAGAGGTACGCCCCTTGGTGTCGAAAGTGCGCACGACCCTCTTCCGGTTCACATCGACAACGATCAATTGATCGGGATTCTCGGACGAAATGAGAAGATCGCCAGTCACCGGATTCACATCGATCCCGTGCGGGCGATGATACTTGCCGAGTGAAACCTGAGCGATGCGCTTGCGTTCTTTGAGGTCGATGATCGAAACCGTGTTGCCACCCTCGCCGGCGACCTCGATCGCCATGGTGCCGTTGTCGGTGGTGTAGGCGTAGCGTCCGTCGCGGGAGAGCACCATCTCGTGGGGATGCTTGCCGACTTGGACGGTGTCGAGGAGCTGTCCCTCCCAGGTATAGAACCCGACGGTGCTCGCGGCCTTTTGCGATACGAGCAGCAGCGTGTCTTGAGCGAAGAGCGGTAGGGAGGCGACTGCGAACAAAAGAGCTAGGCGCATGGTGAGGGGCTCGCTGCAGAAGATGATCGCAGAAAAACTGCGGCCGTGTTCTTATTCTTCCAGGGCCGCCCATTCCAGGAGAGGCTCGATTCCGGCGAGTGGCCCTTGATGCCCGAACGCCATGTGGTGAATCTCGTTCCGGCGGCTCCTGAGACGATCAGCCAGCGCACGCAACTCTCGTTGATTCCGCTCGCGGTCAACCGAGTAGATCGGGGGCGCCGACACAATGGTCCCGGCGGAACTTGCAGCCGCGCTGTCACCGAAGAAGAGGACGCCGTGCAGCAGGAAAGCAGCGCTGTCCGCGGTATGTCCGGGCAACGCGAAGACCTCGATAGTTGTACCGTTCAAGTCCAATCGCTCTCCGTCGGACAGCCGGCGTGTAACGGCGATTCCGTGAACGGTGTCCGGCCCTTCTGAGGATGGGCGCTTTCCGGCGCCGTCCGGGGTCAGATTCACCCGTTCCAGCAGATAGATCTCCGCGTGAGGAAACGCTCGGGCGCCCTCAGTATGATCGCCGTGAGCATGCGTGAACAGGATGGCGCGGATGTCGTCTTCGCTCTTGCCCATCCTCGCCAGCGCGGCTCGAATGGCCTTGGCTTCGGTGTCCAACCCGGCATCGACAAGTCCGAACCCACCATCCCGAAGCCGGAAGAGATAGGCAGCGCATTGGATGGGCCAGTTGCAGTCATCCGCCGTGATGATGACATTTCCATTAGCGAGCTCAGCGCCGTCTTCAAGCGGCTGGATGCCCTGAATGACGAGCCAGACGAGAAGCACAACAATGAGGAGCAGCGCAGCGATGCCGACGAGGAGGTACTTGAGGAACTTCACGATAACCTCCGTGAATGGCTACTTCCTGTAGCGAAGGAAATCGTAGCGTGCCACGGGTTCGGATTGGCCTGCCGAATCCGAGCCGAATCAGTGAGTCGAACGAACCGGGGCAGCAGGTCTCGTGTCCTGAGCCATTCCCCCGGCTCGATTTGCTCCAAAGCTCAGGGCACCTTGGCCTGGTCGAACAGTCTCAGCCAATTCTCGCCCAGGATCTTCTTCATGCGTTGCTCGCTGTAGCCCTTCTTGAGGAGAGCTTCAGTGAGGCGGCCGTATCCGGTGGCATCAAAGTCGACGATATTGGGGCCGCTCATGAGATCGAGACCGATCCCTACATGACTGTCCCCCACGTTCTCGACAACGTAGTCGACCAGGTCCGCCCAGTCGCCCACCGTCGGCAACGGCCGGCCGGCCTCGATCGCCTTGCGGTGTGCTTCACGCCAAGGAGTGCCGTAGCCGCCGCTATTCCATCGGTCGTGCATCTTGGCGTCGAGCTTGGCGATGTAGGCTCCGAAGTCTTCGTAAGCAGGGCGATGAAACTCGAATCCCTCGATGAGGTGGCGCAGCCTCGGAGCAGACGATCTCCCTGCGGTAGCGGTGGACCGGGCCTTCCGCCATTCGGCGAGCTTCACTCCGATGTACCCCGAACTCGAGTGCATGCCCATGAGTCCGCCCTTGGCCGCCATGGCCTTGAGCACTTCGTCGGAAAGGTTTCGCTTATGCTCCACGAAGCGGCGCAGGCCGTGATGACTGCCGACGACGGGCGCGCGGCTCGCCTCGATGATCTGAAGCTTGGCCTCGTCGGTGGCATGCGACAGGTCGATCAAGATCCCGAGACGGTTCATCTCGGAGATGACCCGGCGGCCCTGTTCAGTGAGCCCTCCCCATCTCGTGATTCCCAGACCCGCGTCCATAAAGGCGTTGGTCGTGTTGTGGCTGATGGGTTGAATCATGCGGACGCCCAGCCGGTGGAACAGCCGCAAGACATCGAGATCGCCCTCGGTGTCGAAGCCGCCTTCGAGCGCCAGGATCGCGGCCATCTTGCCCTTCGCGACGATGCGGCGCACGTCAGCGGAAGTGAGGGCCAGCTCCATCTTGTCTGAGTTGGCATCGAGCACGCGATAGAAGATCTCGATCAGACGGCAGGCCTGCTTCACCGCATAGTTGTAGTTGTTGTAGGGGTCCTCGATGTAGACGTTGTGCACGACGACATCAAGGCCGCCTTGCCTGGCGCGGGCGTAGTCGAAGAGGCCGGTTTCCTGGACCTTCCAGGGGTCGATGCCTTGATGGAAGACCGGCGTGATGATGTGAACGTGACCGTCCACTACGATGGCTTCGTCGTGCAGTTTGGCTGCGTCGTCGGACTGAGCCGACAAGCACATCGGCAGAACGGCACAGCCGAGAAGCATGGCAACGGTGGTGCTGATGTTTCGTCGAAGTTGGCGCATATAAACCTACCTGAGGAAGCGTGCACAGAAACCCTTCGGAACCTGATTCGCGTCAGATTCCCTGGGGCCAATGGCCGCCATTGTAGCGATTTCGCATCCAGGCCGCGCCGAGAACTGCATGAGGATCCGAAGGACACGATTGCTGAAGAGTACCGTCGTGCGAGCCAGATGACCTTTGCCGAAGGCTTTGTTCGAACCGATCGGTCTGTGATCTTCGATGGGATGAGGGAACGGTTGGTACTGTGCCGCCCCGGGCCTGAGCGCGGGGCCGCTATCGACCTTCCATCTGATCGGCTGTCAACTCGTTCAGCAATGTCTTTCCTGACGAATAGCGGTCCAGGTTTTCGAGAAAGATATCGCAGATTCGGCTAACAAAGAACGGGCTGAGGCTCGAGCCTGATATGTGCGGCGTCATGATCACGTTCGGCATTTTCCAAAGCGGATGGTCGGAGGGCATTGGATATACGTAGTGGGTGTCGAGCGCCGCACCGGCGATCCAGCCTTCCCGCAGAGCTTTCAGCAGAGCCGACTGGCGAATGAGCGGTCCTCGTGCAGGATTGAGCACAAAGGCCGTTGGCGGCAGTGTTCGCAACTCCTGTTCGCCGACGATGCCTTCCGTGCTGTGAGTGAGAGGAAGCGAAAGCACCAGAAAATCGAGGCCCGAGAGGAACTCCGTTCTCTCCTCCTGGAGATAAACCCGGTCCGGCATCACCCCTTCCGGGTCACCCGATCCGGGCACACAATAAACATCTCCCATGTGACCGATCCCCCGACGTGAGAGGACATGAACCCTCATCCCCATGGTCTTCGCCAGCCGAGCCGTCTCGCGGCCAATGCCGCCGTAACCCCAAATACCCACGGTCAGGCCGCGGATCTCACGTTGGAAGCGAGCCGATTGGTCCCACAACCCGGCGTCCTGATTGCGAATCATCTGCCGCAGATCTCGCGCCAAGTTGACCATCATCGCGATGTTCCATTCCGCAATGGGAATGTCGAAGCAGCCCCGACCATTGCTGGCGCGTACCCCTTTCCCGCTCAGACCCAGGCCGTACAACTGGTTGCAGCCTGCCGATGTGATCTGGATCCACCTGAGGCTGGTCATCTCGGAAAAGTTCTCCGGCGGAAACGTACACGCCAGGATCTCGGTCGGCCGAAGCAAGTCCGGCGGCAAGGGGCGGACACGCTCCTGCGGCTCGACGAATTCCAGATGCACGTTGGGAATGCCCAGGAGCTTGGTCCTCGCCGCTTCATCAACCGGGATATCGACCAGAACGTGGACCATGGGCATGCCTCCAGGCGCTCGGGAGCCGAACCGAATCACTCGGTTAGGATCTTGCCTGGAACATCGTTGAACTCTCCGCTGCCTGGCACGAAGGGGTAGCGGTTCTTGATCTCGTCGGTCAACACGATGCCCAGTCCTGGCTTGTCAGGCGGTATCGCGTAGCCGTCCTGCATCTGAAAAGAATCGCCGATGATGTCACTGTGCAGGCCGGCGTAGTCGGGTGCGATCTCGAGGATGCGTGTGTTGGGCGCGGCAAAGCCGCAATGAATGTTCTGCATGAATGCTCCACCGGCGCCCCAACTGTGCGTGGCGATCCCGCGGCCCCGGCCGTCGAGCATTGCGGCCACTTTCATGAAGTCACCGAGACCTCCCGTAAACGCCCCGTCCGGCTGACCGATATCGAAGCAATCGCGCTCCACGAAGACGCGCCACTCATAAGTGCCGGTAAGGCATTCGCCCCCGGCAATCGGCACGTGGGTGCCGCGGCACAGTTCGCTGTAGCTCCAGGGGTCGGTGTAGTGCAGCGGCTCTTCGAAGAAGAACAGATCGTAGGGCTCCACGGCTTTCGCGACGGCCTGAGCGATCCCGAGGTCCCAGGTCTTACCCGCGCTGTTGCCCATGTGTCCGTCGAGCATGACTGTGACTTCCCGGCCCGTGTGCGAGCGAATGAACTCCAGCTTGTCTGCCTCGAAGTCCGCCGCCTCGGCGGCACCCACCGGTATGTAGGTTCCACTGTCCGGCGAATACCTGCCGGTAGCTATCTTGAGAGCCCGAAAACCCAGTGACTGGTAGTGGTCGATCTTGGCGCCCAGGCGTTCCTTCGGATAGTTGCTGGGGCCACCGGTCGCATAGCAGAGGATCTTGTCGTGCCGCCGTCCACCCAACAGCTCGTAGACCGGCAACCGGGTCATCTTGCCTTTGAGGTCCCAAAGCGCCGCCTCGATGCCGTTGATGACGGCGAGGCCCAGACCCACCCGACACCAGAAGTTGCCGCAATGGTACATCCGGCCCCATAGTTCCGCGATGTTGTCAACGCCTTGGCCGACGAGAATCGGTTTGAAGAACTCGACGATCTCCGGGACCACTTCAGGGAAAAAATAGCCTACGTAGGTTTCACCGACGCCGACCAGCTCCGTATCGGTGTGAATCTCGACAAACGCGGCGCTGCGGAACTTGCGGCTCTCGCTTACGAAAGGATCGTTGGTGCACGGTCCTGTCAGCAGGATGGTCTGTACATCAGTGATTTTCACGGTCGGCTTAGCTAATCAAGGTTTCGCCGGGGACGAGATTCCGTTCAGAGACGTCCGGGTCAGGCTCCGCCCTGACCCTGGCGCATCAGAAGGCGGCACACGGCCGTCACGCAACAGCGGCAACCCAGTGAAATCGGCCGAGACCCCAGTATATCCCTGGACTAGCCTGCATTTCTCACCACCCGACGGTCGAAGCACGCGATACGACCGCCAGG
>JAPPLB010000088.1 GCA_028819575.1 Bryobacterales bacterium
ATGATCCAATCGCACCCAACGACAGCTCTGATTCCTGTGGGACAGACTCCTAGCGTTGCGGTACGAGGACCAGTTCTCACCCACCACAGGGGGGCGGGCGATTTCGTGCGTCAGGTGGCCGGTTGACTTGCTTTGCACACCTTAGAAAAACGGTAGCACGACATAAGGAGGGTCCATGAATCGAACGAGTTTACTTCTCACCACAACGATCACGATGGTTTGTGCGCTCCTGCTCGGCAGTGCAGTGCACGCCCAAGTGGCAACGGCGATCCTGTACGGCACTGTGCTCGACTCTTCGAACGCTGCCATCGGGGAAGCGACGGTAACGTTGAGCAATGATCTTACCGGTGTGAGTCTGTCTGCGACGTCTAGTGCCGTTGGCGAGTTCACCTTTACCTCGTTGCCGGGAGGAGAATACGCGATTACCATTGAGGCTCCCGGCTTCAGCCCGCTGAGACAAACCGGTTTAAGCCTGGTCGCGGGGCAGAGGGTCCGCCGAAGCTTCAGCCTCCAGGTGGGGGCTGTTACCGAGACGGTCGAGGTAACGGCCGAGAATGTCTTGATCAGCACGGTCAACGCCGAGCAACGGAAGGACCTTAATGAGACCCAGGTCAAGGAATTGCCGGCATACCGGCGGGACTGGAGCCAATTGCTCAACCTGAACAACGGCGCGACCGTGACAGGCTCCGGCACGGTCACGATGAACGCCTTGCCGGCGGCGGGGTTTCGGCTTACCGTAGACGGCACCGACAACGAGATGGACTCGGAATTTCCCTCAGTGACCATGTATCAGAACTTCCTCTTCATCAAGGCGATCAGCCTGGACGCCATCGAGGAGGTCAATGTCGCGAAGGGAATCACCTCGGCGGAGATCGGTTCGATGTCGGGCAACGTCAATCTCACCACCAAGCGCGGGTCAAACGAGATCCACGGGTCGGTGTTCGAACAGAACCAGACGGAAAATCTCAGTGCCCGCAATTTCTTCGTAGCCGGCAAGCCACCCCTGGTTTACAACCAATTTGGCGGCTCGGTGGGCGGTCCCATCATCAAGAACAAGCTGTTCGCCTTCGGCCTCTATGACGGGTATCGATTGAAGTCATTCCGGTCCGTGGTCGGTCCCGTGCCAACCCCGAAGTTCCGGGAGGAAATGATGGCGGCCATCCCATCGCCGGAGCTGGAGGCTTACCTGGGCCTTTTCGGTCTGCCCACGGAACCACACGGACCCGATGCAGACATAGGTACTTTCCGGGGGGCGCAGAGCGAGTCGGCCGTGGACAACCACGTCTTTACTCGTTGGGACTGGAACTTCCGAGACGACACCTTTGTCAGTGGCCGGTACTCGCGGCTGCGACCCTCGCGAACCATTCCCCGAGGCCCTGGGGTAGGCCCACATAACTTCAGGGAATGGTCGGGGCGCTCGGAAGCGGTGACGCTTCGTGTTACCCACGCGAAGCCCACTTGGACCTCGGAAACGACGTTCGGCTACAACTTCAACGACACCCCGCGCCTCGATGGGATCTATGACCTCAACGAAACCCCTTGCGTGACCGGCGTCGGGTTTGGAACCTGCGGCGAAGTTCACTTCAAGGAGGGCTCCACGAAGACCTTCGAAGAGACCGTGGCCATGACGAAGGGGCGCCATTCCATCAAGTTCGGGGGGAGCTTCATCGACCGTTTCGCCGGACGCCTGAACGAGGAAGTTCCTGTCGTTTCATTTGCCAACAAGGAAAAGTTGCTCGCCAACGAGCCCGAACGGATTACGTATACCTTCGGGCAAGCCGCCTACCGGATCTTCATGTTTCAGACGAGCTTTTTCTTCCAGGACGACTTCAAGGTCAGCCGGAACTTCATGTTGAATCTGGGAGTGCGCCACGATTACTGGTCGGTGCCCCACGAAAGAGACGACCGCGTCTTCAATCGTGACAGCCTGCCCGGACTCTTCGGGCTGGGACCGTTACGGGACCCCGACAGCATGTACGAGGCAGACTTCAACAACTTTTCCCCGCGGCTGGGCTTCGCCTGGACGCTGGACGACAATGCGAAGACCGTCGTGCGGGGCGGAACCGGCATCTTTCACAGCACGCATTCCATCTTCGGCGGCCCGGTTCTGATCGTCTCGAACGATGTCTACGAGCCTTTCCGGGAGAGGTTCAGCACCCTGGAAATCCAGCGATTCGGGATCCAGTACCCGACATCGAACGATGAGGCGAAACCACTGGTGAGGGCATTGGGGCGAATCAGCGGCGCAACCATCGACCCCAATAATCCCAACCCGTACAGCCTGCAGTGGACACTGAGCGTCCAAAGGCAGTTGACGAACACGCTCGTTCTGGAAACAAGCTATGTCGGCAACCACGGGGTCAAGTTGGTCGGCCGCATCCTGAGCAACCAGGTGGACCCGGTGACGGGACTGCGCCAACTCGACGGGTATGGTTCCTTCAGCCATTACGACGCGACGGGCTCGAGCTACTATCACTCCTGGCAGACGGAGTTACGGAAGCGCTTTGCGGACAACCTCAGTTTCAACATGTACTACACTTGGGCGAGGAGCATGTCGCATGGCAGCGGTGATCTTCTCAGCGCCGACCTGCCGCAGGACAACTACAACCGAAGGATAGAGAAGGGGCCGTCACTGTACGATATCCGACACCGATTCGTTTCCAACTTTCTTTACGAACTACCCTTTGGAAAGGCGGGCGCCAACCGAGCGCAGCGTCTCCTTCTGGGAGGGTGGCAGTTTGGCGGCATCTTGACGGCGCAGACGGGGCTCCCTCTCAATGTCGTCCAAAGTTCAGCACGGGCTTCCAGCCGTCCGGACTATATCGGTGGGCCGGCTACGCTCAGCTCCAGCTCGTATAAGAGGGACTTGCAATATATCAACCCGAACGCTTTCACCATGGTGCCCGTGGGCGAGCTCAGCGGTGCGACCCTGCGGCCCGGCAACCTCGGCCGCAATGCACTTCGCGGATTTGGCTTTTGGACCCTCGATCTCGCTTTGTCCAAGAATCTGTACCTGAGCGAGAGGGTCCGGCTGCAGATCCGCGGCGATATGTTCAACTCCCTGAACCACACCAACTTCTCCGGTATATCCAACAGGATTCGACGGGGCAACTTCGGACAGATCACCAGTACTCGCGATTCCCGCCTGGTGCAAATAAGCGCCCGGCTCAGCTTTTAGTCAAACCAGCCGCGGATGAGCAACAACAGCAGCACTTTGCTCATCCGCGGTTCTATCTACCCGATAGGAGGAAGATCATGACCAGACGTTCTTTTGTCGCAGGGACTTTGGCAGGCGCCGCTGCGAAAGGATCTGCGATGGCTGCCAGCGGCAAAGTCAATATCGCCATCATGGGCCTGCGCGGGCGCGGGCTCACCATGGCCCGATGGTTTGGCGCCTTGCCCGACGTGAACATCCCCTCTGTCTGCGACGTCGACCAGAACGTCGTAGGACCCGCCATGAAGATCGTGGAAGAGCTGAAAGGCAAGCCGCCGAAGCTTTTTGGCGATATACGAAAGATTCTGGATGATCCTTCGATCGATGCGATCGTCATGTCCACGCCGATCCACTGGCACGCCCCGGGCACGATTCTTGCCTGCGACGCTGGTAAAGACGTCTATGTCGAAAAGCCCGCCTCACACAATATCCGCGAAGGACGCCTTATGGTCGAGGCCGCTCGGGGCAACAAGCGAGTCGTTCAATTGGGAACGCAGGGGCGCAGCCGGCCGTTGACACGGAAGTTTATCGAATATGTGCAGTCGGGCAAACTGGGCACGGTCCTGATGGCGAAGGTCTGGAACGTCCAAAAGAGAAGAAACATCGGACATCTTCCCGACGAGCCGGTTCCAGAAGGGGTCGACTATGACACCTGGACCGGGCCGTTGCCGATCAAGCCCTTCAACCGCAACCGTTTCCACGGCACGGTCAATTGGCACTGGCATTATGGCTGTGGTGATATCGGCAACGATGGCGTCCACTGGCTCGATATTGCGCGCTGGGCTCTGGATCTCGGCTATCCGAACGAAGTTTCCGGCATGGGGCGCAAGATCTATTTCGACGACGACCAGCAAACGCCCGATACCATGCACATCACCTACAACTACGACAACAAGGCGATCCACTTTGAACAGCGCCTGTGGTGCAGCTACCGAGAGCAAGGGTCGGAGAACACCGTGGCCGTCTACGGCACCGACGGAATGGCGATCATTGGCCGCTGGGAGGGAGGCCATCACGCATTCAAGGTTTTTGATGAACAGGGCAAGCTGATCCTCACCGAGCAGGAGCCCCGCCCGGACCATAACACCCACGCGCGCAACTTCATCGATTGCATCCGGAGCCGCAAGCAGCCAAACGCCGACATAGAGATCGGCCACATATCCACTGTGCTGTGCCATTTGGGCAACATCGTGGCGCGGACGGGGCGGAATCTGCGTTTCGACCCTGACACCGAAAGTCCCGTAGGCGATCCCGACGCTGCGCGGCATGTCGGGCGGGAATACCGTCAGCATTGGTCAAGTCCGAAGGGCGTGTGAAAGCGCGGTGGCACAGAACTCCGACCCTTCCGGCAGCTTTCAGAGAGGATTCCGATTCGATCCTGGGGCTGCCAGACAGGTGTCCGATGATGTACAAGATCTTGCGGACTTAAAAGATCGTGTCCAGCCTGCCTTTCTCACCACCCGACGGTCGAAGCACACGACACGACCGCCAGGACTTCGTTGCGCTTGCTTGCCGTGCTCAACGTACCGTTCAAGTACGCCTGCGCGCGCCAAGCGGCGCGCGCCTTTTTCCTCCGCCCGGCTTGCGCCTAGTCCTGACGGCCCTCTCACGCACTTCGCCTCGCCGCGTGGTGAGAAATGCAGGCTAACGATATGAACCGAAGAGAACTCCTTCTTGGCGGGTTGGCAGGGGCCGCAACCATGGCGTCAGGCCAAACTCCCCTCGAAAAGCGTATTTGCCTGTTCACCGATCATCTGGACGGTGCGAGCGGTTTTTCTTACAAAGAGGTTGCGAGGATGCTGGCACAACTCGGCGTCTCAGGTCCGGATCTAACGGTTCGACGCGGCGGTCTGGTGAAGGCGGAACGAGTCACCGAAGACCTTCCCAAAGCTGCGGCGATCTTCAAAGATCACGGTCTCACGATCCCAATGATCACAACGAGCCTCACGAATGCTGCGGAGGCCCGTGATGTTCTCGAAGTCGCTTCCCAAGTCGGGATCAAGTACTACAAGGTCGGCTACATGGGTTACGAGGACATGGATCATTGGCGAGAACGGCGAGCGCGGGCGCGAAAGGACCTGGAGGGGCTGGTCAGGCTGGGCAAGCGTCTCGGCATGCATGCTGGTTTTCACAATCATTCCGGACCGATTGTCGGGGGAACCCTGTGGGACTGCTTCGACCTTGTCGAGCAGCACGACAGAAAATGGCTCGGCATTTTCTTCGACATCGCGCACGCCACCATCGAAGGCGGCAAGAACGGCTGGAATATCGGCTTCCGACGGATACGCAACCGGGTCACGATGGCGGCCATCAAGGATTTCGTCTGGGAAAAAGTCAAGGGTAAATGGAGGACCCGCTGGGTCCCCCTGGGGGAGGGGATGGTCCCCTTCGCAGAGTACATCCCACTGCTGCTAAAAACCAGGTTACCCGGGCCGCTGAGTCTGCACATCGAGTACGACCCAGGCGGCAAGACGAAGGCGGAGCGATTTGACAGGAGCTTCGAAGCGGCGGCTCGGGACCTCAAGTTTCTCCGAGAACAACTTCGGGGGGCTCATCAAGGGGTTTGATCGCTAGCCTGCATTTCTCACGACCCGGCGGTCGAAGCACGCGATACGACCGCCAGGACTTCGTTTCGCTTTCTTTCCGTGCTAGACGTACTGTTAAAGTAAGCCTGCGCGCGCCAAGCGGCTAGCGCCTCGTCCTGACGGCCCACTCACCCACATAGCCACACCACGACGCGATCACCAACGCCAACCATCATAAAGCACGGCGGAGAAGCCAGGCGGAACGAGGTGG
>JAPPLB010000063.1 GCA_028819575.1 Bryobacterales bacterium
CCCGTGTCAAAAGTCCCGTGGAAGGCGCGGCGGGCTCCTGCGGTCGCTCGGCGCGGAGTGAGGAGGATGGCGATCCGGGTGATCTCCTCCGACGAACGACAAAGCCGACGGCCGCAAATGTCCGTCGCCCAAAGGGTTACGCGCCGCTTCCGCTCGGCCGCGCGGGGGGCGAGGCGCCACGTTCCTGGGACTGCCAGGCGTTACGCCAATGGCGCCGGGGCGCGTAACGCCGCCCGCGTGACTTTTGACATGGGCTGCTAGGCCGGGGCGAGCGATTCGAAGAAGTTCACGACGGCTCGGATTCCCATTTGGAAGTTCTCCAGCAGGAACTTCTCGTTGGGGCCGTGAAGGCTGTCGTCCGGAAGGCCGAACCCCATCAGCACCGTGGGAATGCCGAGTTCCTCGAGGAATTCCCCAACGATCGGTATCGAACCGCCGCAACGAGTGAATACTGTCTGAGCGCCGAAGGTCTCGGTCAGTGCCGCCGCGGCTTTCTGAATGAACGGGTTGTCGGGCGAGACCATGCTGGCTGGCGAGGCGTACATCTGGCGGATGCGGATGCGGATGCCAGCCGGTGTATTGTCGGCGACGAATCGCTCAATGGCCTCGAGCAGCTTCTGAGGATCCTGGTTTGGGACAAGGCGCATGCTCACCTTGGCGTAGGCCTTGGCGGGAATGACGGTTTTCGCACCCGGTCCGGTGAAGCCGCCGCCGATTCCGTGAACCTCGAAGGTCGGCCGGGCCCAGGTCCGCTCCATCACGGAGTATCCCGGCTCGCCCGTGAGCCGTGACGAGCCCACTTCGTTCTCGAGGTAGTCCGTTTCGCTGAATGGCAGCCTCTCCCAGCTTTCTTTCTCCTCCCGAGCGGGCGGTTCTACGTCGTCATAAAATCCGGGGATCTGACAGACGCCGTCGGCCGACTTGCACTTGGCAAGCAGCTCGACAAGACCGAAGACCGCATTCGGGGCCGCGCCGCCATACATGCCGGAATGGAGATCTTGCGCCGGACCGGACGCCTCCCATTCCTGGTAGATCATTCCGCGCAGCCCGATGTCGAGTGAGGGTAGGCCGGGCGCATACATCGAGGTATCGGAGATGAGGGCCGCGTCGGCTTCAAGCTTTTCACGATTTGCAGCCAGGTACGCCGAGATGGACTCGCCGCCTACTTCTTCTTCTCCCTCGATCAGGAACTTGATGTTCAGCGGTAAATCGCCGCGAACAGCGTGCAGGGCCTCCACAGCCTTGATGTGGATGTAGAGCTGTCCCTTGTCGTCGGCCGCGCCGCGGGCATAGACACTCCCGTCCCGGATCGTCGGCTCGAAGGGCGGCGACTTCCATTCCTCGAGCGGTTCGGCGGGCTGCACGTCGTAGTGGCCGTAACAGAGCACGGTGGGCGCTCCGGACGCATGCAGCCAATCGCCGTAAATGAGCGGATGCTTGTCCGTCGGGATGACTGCGACGTTTTCGAGCCCGGCGACTCGCAATTTCGACGCTACGAACTCGGCCGCCCGGCAAAGATCGGGCGCGTGCTCGGGAAGGGTGCTGACGCTTGGTATGCGGAGCAGCTCGAACAGCTCGTCCTGAAAGCGCTGTTTGTTTGCGGATAAGTATGCATCACAGGAATTCCGGTCCGACATGGATCGAGAATATCACGGACCGGGAACCTGAACTTCGATCGGCGACCAGATTGCTTCCAACAACGTCCCGGAGGTGCTCGCCTGGAGGTCTGTCATGCAGGCGCTGCGGCAACGGCGAATCTTTTGGCCCTCGGGTTACGAGACACGAATCACCGCCTTTACGGTTCACCGGCCGTCAGACATTTCATCTGGAGCGAACCAGCCCTCCTCCAATGGTTTTTCACGAATCACGGCCTTTTCCCGTGTCCTTCGGCCGTCGGGTGGTGAGAAAGGCAGGCTAACGGTAAGGACGGTCTCTGAGCTCGACCCAGGCGTCTTGAGTGTCTTCGAGCCAACTCGTTGTCAGGGTGTCCAACTCGGACTCCAACTCGCGATGGGAAGGATTGCCGGCAAGGTTCGCGAGTTGGAAGGGATCTTCGTGATTGTCGTAGAGCAGCCAGGGGCGGTCTTCATGGCGGGCGTAGGTGTGACGAGCGGTTCGCACGCCGCGCCACTGAGGGAACTCGTTCCGCTCGGTAGGCGTGTAGCTCTGCAGGTACACGGACTCGGGCTCGTCTCCGCCGATGCCGCTCAAGAGGCCGGCTACGTTTCGGCCGTGCATGTTGCGTTGCGGGGCGATCCCCGCGAGTCCGAGGAGCGTCGGCGCCATGTCGACATGGGAAAACGGGAAGCTCAGCGTTTGGCCCGGAGTGACGGCGGCAGGATAACGCAGGATGCCGGGGACGCGGATCGATTCCTCCCAAGGCTTGCGCTTGAGGTAGCGTCCGTGGGAACCGAGCATGTCGCCATGGTCGGAGGTGAGCAGGACGATCGTGTTTTCCTTGTGACCGCTCTCCGCAAGGACGTTCAAGATGCGGCCGACTTCGTTGTCGATAAAGGTGATGGCGGAATAGTAGCCGGCGATATCGTTGCGGCTGCCCAGGCGCGTGCCGGGCTTCCAGTTGTCTCGCATCGTCAGCGCGTCGGGATCGTACAGGTTCATGTACTCCGGCGGCGCCACGTAGGGGTTGTGGGGCGGCCCCCACTCCAAGTAGAGGCAGAAGGGCTGGTCGGATTCCCGCACGAGGAACTCGATGGCTTCGTCGGTGAAGGTCTCCGCGGAGTAGTCCGGCATGTCGATCGGCGTCGGGTCGTCGCGGAAGTACTGCATGCGCCAGTAGTCGTGCGAGCAGATGTTCGCAGCCCAGTAGTCGAAACCCTGTCGGCGCGGGCCGGGTGCTACGAAGCCGGGCAGCCGCTTGCCGCCTTCGAGGTGCCACTTGCCCACGAACCCCGTGCGGTAGCCATCCTCCTTGAGGATCTCGGCAATCGTGACCTCACTGTTCGGCAATGGCGCGTCGTTGACGGCGACACCGTGGGCATGAGCATATCGTCCGGTGAGCAACGTGCCGCGCGCCGGGCAGCAAACCGGGCAGTTCGCAAACGTGTTCTCCAGCAGGACGCCTTCGGAAGCAAGATTGTCCATGTTGGGGGTTTGGACGTCAGGGTTCCCCATTACGCCGAGATCCATGCCGCGGAACTGATCGGGCGCGAGGACCAGGATATTCGGGCGGGTCGTTTCGGAGCGGCACCCCATCAGGGCCGCGCCGGCCAAACCCGCCAAGAAATCACGCCTCTCGATCACAGGGGCTCAGCATGCCATCAGGTGGAAGACAGTGTCAAGGCAGGTTCGTCTTGTCGTCCCTTGCATCGATTTCCTGAAAGCTGCTTGCAGCCATCGACACTATGGTCCGCGCCTGGCTCTGTTACGGGAAGTCACTCCTCTTGCATCATTCTTCAAAACGCAATCAAGGGAAAATGTCTTCGTCTGCATGCGGAAACTACATGTCAGCCCCCTTTCCTGTTGAAACCTGCTGTGTCGAGCACAGGTGCAGTTGACAACGATTTGCAAATTGGGGTATTCTGACTCGATATCAGCTACTTGCAAGGGTGTTGCATTTGATGTTTCGCGTCTCCAAAGACGGCACGCCGCTATCGGTGGCGCAATCGTTCAAGACTTCACCCTCGCCCTCTTCATCTCGTCGCGGGAGCCATCGGCAATCCAACCTGGCCTCTTCCGTCAGGCGAACGCCGACATTCGGATCAGCCCCCGGTCGATCATGACGCACTACGTAATCGCGGAACCCTGCACCAGCCGGAAGGACACGAACTGCCTCGATGTGTGTCCGGTGGACGCGATCCACCCGAACAGAAAGTCTCCTGACTTTACGAATGCCGCCAAGCTTCACATCAACGCAATGACGTGTATAGGTTGCGGCTCGTGCTTCCGTGTGTGTGCGGCGCAGGCGATCTTCTCTCGCGAGGAGTTACCGGCGTCCTACGAGCCGTATGACCTTGAGAATCTGCAGTATTTCCAACTCGCTCGGCAAGAGAGAGCCTAGCTACCTGTCATCGTAGAGGACGGTTGCGCCTCGGCCTGCTCGTCGCCGGCTCGGTCATATTGCGGTCTCACATCCAACGGGCAACGTGGACCCATTGGCTATTCGAGGCTTGTATTTCTCCGTTGTTTCCCTCGATGTCCTGCAAGCCCATGTTCGATGAACAACAACTCGCACTGCCGCTCGCCGAGAAGTCGGAGGGCTGGTTTTGAAACCTGAGTGGGCCGGACGGTGTCTCTAGAGGTAATCTGTATGCGGCTGCAGGGTGGGGTTGCGCGGCTTAGTGCGGATTGGGCGGCTCAGTACGGGGTTGCACGGGTCAGCGCGGGTTGCGCGGGGTCAGGGTCAATGCGAGTAGGAGTGTCATGGTCAGTCGAACGGCGTCTCCTGGCGCTCTCGCTGCTGGTTTCGTGCGCTTCCGCGCAGTCCATCACCGGCAGCGTCTTCGAGCGCGTCGGCGACCGGCTCGTTCCGCTGCGCAAGGCTCTCGTGTCAGCCGGATCGCCCGACGGCCGGCAAACGTTCACCGTCACCCGCACTGATGGCCGGGGCCGGTATCTGCTTGCGGGCGATGCGGCCGGCCGCCTGCGATTGAAGGCCGAGAAGTTCGGATACCTTGTTGTCTCGGCAGGCGGGAAAACACAGACGGAGTTGAATGTCAGTTGCTTCAAAGCCGAGTGCGGTCCGTTTGACTTCGAACTGGTCAAAGGGGCTGTCGTGACCGGAACCGCGGTCGATGAGCTCAACGAACCGGTCAAGAACGCCCACATCTGGTTGCTCACGCCAAACGCCGCTTCGATGGACGCCGCCAATTTGCGAGGCGAGGGGCGCACCGACGATCGCGGCCGATTCCGCATTATCGGTCTGCCTGAGGGTCCATACGAACTGTATGGCGCTGTCGGCGGTCGGGGAAGGGGCGCTGCAACTCTTCGCTCCGAACCGGTGCCGATTGACGTTGCCGCGGGCGAAGAGATCGGCGGCATCTCGCTGCGGCTTGCGGATATCGCCGGCTCGACGTTCACGGTTGCCGGACGCGTTGCCGGAGTCGATCTGTCATTGCGGGGAGACCACTTGTTGTGGATGCGTCCGCTGAGAAGGAGGCTTCAGGCCGGTCCTCGATACGGCTCATACACGTATCGGCTGGCGCGTGACGGCGCCTTCACGGTTGAAGATGTTCTGCCGGGAGACTACGTGTTCTCGTACAGCCAAAATCCTCGCAACGGACCACAGCGGCGATTCTCACTCGGAGTGGTGCGCATTGAGAACGAGATGCGGGGGCTCACTCTTCAGCCATCGGATCCGACGGGCTTTCGCGGCCGGGTGGAAAGCGACGGGAGCGAGCTGCCCAATCATCTTTTCCTCAGCTTTGTGCGCGCCGATGACTCCGGCATTTCCACACGCGCCGGTGCGGCCTTTCCGGACTTCACTTTCCAGGAAAAACATCTCCTGCCGGGGACATACCGCCTCTCCGTGGCCGGCCGGGAATTTTATATCAAGAGCGTCCGCATTGGCGGCGAGACCTTGCCGCCGCGGGGCATTGAGCTGCGGTCTGGAGATATTCGCGATGTGACGCTGATTGTTTCGTCCGAGTTTGCGCGTGTCCGAGGCCGCGTGAAGCCGTCCCGCGAACGGCGCGGAGACGAGCCCGCAGCCGCGCACTATCGCGTTGGCCTCGAAGGGCCGAACGGGATTGTCTCGGCGCAAACGGATCAGAACGGCGCATTCGCTTTCGAGAAGCTGACACCGGGGCCGTATCGGATCTGTGCCTGGAGCGACCGCAACTCGGCAGAGGTGCACGGCCGGGATCTCTGGGAATCCGCCGGAGATGCGGTGCGGAGCTTTCCGATTGAACCCGGCAGTGAGGTCGAGATAGATCTGACGGCGGTCGAATGACTAGCCTGCATTTCTCACCACGTGGCGAGGCGAAGTGCGTGAGAGGGCCGTCA
>JAPPLB010000047.1 GCA_028819575.1 Bryobacterales bacterium
GTTTCCTGTCTGAATGATCCGCACCGCGTAGCGGGGCGGGGGCGGGACTAGCCTGGATGATGCCGGCGTTCTTCAGCGCGATGACCCCCAGAAAGAGGCCGATCCCGGCAGCGATGGCCAGCTTCAGCCCCTGCGGGATCGCCTCGACGATCCAGCGCCGCACCGGGAGCACGCTGAGCACGAGGAACAGCACGCCGGAGACGAAAACCGCGCCGAGCGCCACCTCCCATCTATGGCCCAGGCCCAGGACGACGCCGTAGGCGAAGAACGCGTTGAGCCCCATGCCGGGCGCCAGCGCGATCGGGTAGTTGGCGTACAGCCCCATCACCAGCGTGCTGAACGCGGCGGCCAGACAGGTGGCGACGAACACCGCGTCGAACGGCATGCCGGCGTCGGAGAGGATCTGCGGGTTGACGAAGGCGATGTAGGCCATCGTCAGGAAAGTTGTCGCGCCGGCCGTCATTTCCGTGCGCACGTCGGTGCCGCGCTGCGCCAGTCCAAAGAAGCGTTCGCAAGATGCTTTCATAAGTTCGCGCTTACATAGGGGTATCTGTTCCGAGGACTTCCGGCTGTCCTGGCAGGGGTATGGTAGTCAAGCCACGGCCAGATGCGCAAGGATTCTGACACTCTTGCCCAGTTCGGCGTTGCTCTCAGTCCCGGTCCAACGTCCGCAGAGGGCCTTGGGAACCCTCTCGCCCGGAGCACGGAAATCGTGCCGACGCTGCGTCCGCTCCCCGCCGGCGGCACAACCGGCCGCCGTCGCGCAGGCACGGCGCCCCGACAAGCCTGAGGCCGTTTGCTCTACACTTGGTACTCTTGCCCGTCCAAGGAGTCATTACATGCTTGTCGGTTACGTCAGTTGTGAACGCTATCTCGCCATCCCGGACGTTTTATTCGAATTCGAAAACAGCAAAGGCTCGGTCGAAACCCGCTCCACGGCGACGGGGGCCGTCTACGCCGATGTCGAATCCGGCGAGTACAGAGTGACTCTGTACAAGGAAGGCTACGGCGCCAAGAGCATGGACGTCCGGGTCACGGAAGGCGGGCCGTATCAGTTCCGGCTTCTCTCGAACAACCTGGTCGGCTATGCCTGGCCCAAGTGGGTGCGCTCGGGCGAACGCTCGGAGTACCGGGTCCATGCGGTGGAGCCCTATCGGCTCGACCTGTACCGCTACGGCTGGCGGAAAGAGTACATCAAGACGGTTGGCTGGTTCGACGAACACGGCCCGCGCGCGACGATGCAGATCACGCCCGACGGCGACTACACGCAAACCGGCATCGAATTCAACAAGCGCGGCTACCGCAACAATCCCCACCACACGCAGTTCGTCGTCGGCCCGGAGCGCTCCGGACTCTACTACTTCCATGCCAAGGCGGAGTCGGGCGCCTTCTTTTCATTCCCCTGGATCGTTGCGCCGGCCGAACCTCGGGCCAAGATCGCCGTTCTGGCAGCCAACATGAACTGGAACGCCTACAACAATTTCGGAGGCCGCTCCAACTACATCCACCCGATCGAGATGCCGCCCAAGCCCACCGTCAACGCGCGTCTCGACCTGGACCGCTACACCTCAGACGAACATATGCAGTTCTCGGTGGAGGAATACGCTCCGCTCTCGTTCGACCGCCCGGAACTGATCAACCATATCCCCGAGGGGACGGAGATCACCGACCCGGTCGAAGGCCGCTCGACCTGCCACGTGGCTCCGGCCGAGTGGCGGCTTTTCGGATGGCTTGAGCGAGAGGGCCTGGAATACGACCTCTATGCGGAAACCCAGTTCCACCAGAGTGTCTTGAATCTTGATGCCTACCAGGTCGTGATCACCAGCACCCACCCCGAGTACTGGTCGAAAGAGATGTATTTCAATCTGAAGGAGTGGGTGTTCGAGCGCGGCGGCAAGCTGCTCTACCTCGGAGGGAACGGCCTCAACTGCCCTGTTGAGTTCATCGACGAGTACACGATGACGATTCGCAACGGCAAGTACAAGGGCATCAGTGCAAACCTGAAGGAGTTCGGCAAGGAAAGCCGCATGCACACCTATTACGAGTCCGAGGCGAACCTGCTGGGAGTGGTCTGCACCGACTCCGGCATCATGACCGGCGCGCCCTATCGGGCTATCGACACTTCCCATTGGATTTTCGAGGGCACTGGCTTGAACGACGGTGACATCTTCGGTGAAAAGTGTCTCCACATGCGCTGTTGGGGAGGAGCGTCCGGACACGAAACCGACAAGATGTCCCCGAGCTCGCCAGCAGGAACGAAACTTCTGGCCAAGGGACTGAACCCCGACAACGGCGGCGCCGAGATCGTCTACCATGAAACCGCTTCGGGAGGGGCGGTTTATTCGGTGGGTTCGATCAGCTACCCTTGTTCCCTGCCGGTAGACAGCAACATCTCGACCATCACCAGGAACGTGATCAACCGCTTCCTGGGGTAGGGCGCTCAAGCGTCATGCGTACTCGCCCACAGGCCGGTTTATCCGCCGCGAAAGCGTCTCTGCCATCGTGAACACCGCATCCAACGGTATGCGACCTACCTCCGTCCGCTACATGGTGTTGGCCGCAGTGGCCCTGGCCTCCACGAGCGCCTACCTGACGCGGTACTGTATCTCGGTCGCGAACACGACGATCGAGGCCGAACTGGGGCTCACCCCTTCTCAGATGGGATGGGTGTTCAGCGCATTCAACATCGGCTATTTGTTCTTTCAGGTGCCCGGCGGCGCCTTGGGCACACGCTTCGGGACCCGCGTATCGCTGCCTTTTCTCAGCACGCTGTGGTCCGCATTGACGGTTTGGACGTCGGCTGTCTTTTCGTTCGTCCCGCTGATCGCTTCACGCATTGCGTTCGGCGCTGCGCAGGCGGGTCTGGTTCCCAACACGGCGAAGGTCATCTGCGACTGGTTCCCCGTCTCGCGGCGGGGCTTCGGAAGCGCCACGATCGGCGCGGCGATGTCGGTCGGCAGCGTGATCACGTTCGGTCTCACCGCCTGGTTGCTCGAGCGTTTCGACTGGCGCACGGTCTTTCAGATCTATTCCATGGTGGGCATCGTCTGGGCAGCGGGCTATTTCTGGTTCTCCCGCACCCGACCCTCGGAGCACCGCCTGGTGAATGAGGCTGAGCTGCGGCTGATTGCCGGCGAAGGGTCCGAAGCGGAACCCAAGCCGCAGGCCGATTCCCCGAAGCGAGGATTGACTTGGCAGCGCCTCGCTGTCATGGCCGGGTCATTGAGCATGTGGGGCATCTGCATACAGTCGGCTTTTCGAGCAGCGGGCTACATCATCCTGGTGACATGGTTCCCGGCCTTTCTCGAAAAGGGGTTCGGCATTACGCGCGAAGAGGCCGGCTTGATGTCGATGGCTCCCACGGCGGGAGTCATCATCGGAACGATCTTCGGAGGGGCCATCGTCGATTGGCTGCTCCGAAAGACCGGCAGCAAGAGGATCAGCCGCACGAGCGTCGGCATGGGGGCGCTCGCCGTTTGCAGTTTCATTACGTTGTCCGCGGCTTGGACCGGTTCGCCGTATCAGCTCGTCGCGGCGGTCACGGGAGGCGCGATTTTTTCCGGCGCCGGCAGTCCCGCCGCCTGGGCAACCACGATGGACATGGCCGGCAAGCTGACCGCCGAAGTCATGGGCATCATGAACATGACGGGCACCCTCGGCGGCCTCGTGACGCCAGCCGTACTCGGATACATGATCGAGAACATCGAACGCACCGGAGGCGACTGGAACCAGGTCATCTACGTAGCCGCCGGGGTCTATCTGGCCGGATCGCTCTGCTGGCTCGCGATCGACCCCAATGTCACCGTCGACGAACCGCGCACATCCACGTAGACGTTCGCGCAGTTTTCCCCTGGCACGAGAATATGCAGGGGCTCCCGCCAAGCACCGTCACTCACACCTGCGAGGCCCCGCCCGATAAAGTCCGGAGGCGGGCATGTCATTGACGTGGAAGCCACCAACTGCGAAGATCCAAGACATGGAAAACCGATTACTCGATCACTTCCCCGGGGTCATTGGATTCCCGGTCACTCCGTTCTCCGACGCTGACGAGTTTGACGCCGCGGCGTTTCGCGAGAACATCTCGTTCATGCTTGATACTCGCCTGGCCGCCCTGGCCTTCACGGGCAGCAACGGCGAGATGCAGTCGCTCACGCTCGACGAATACGCCGCGCTGACCGCGACCGCCGGCGAGATGGTTGCCGGCAAGAAAGGGCTGATCTTCGGCGTCGGACAAACCTTTCGCACGGCGCAAGCGCAAGCCCGTCTGGCGCGCGAAGCGGGGGCGGACGCCGTCATTATCATGGCGCCCTATACGCCCGACATGAACGAGCCCGGTTTGGCGGATTATTACAAGGCCGTTGCCGAGACCGCCGAACTGCCCGCCTTCCTGTACCAAACGAAGTGGAGCGGCGTGATCGAGCTGTCGATGCTCGAGCGGCTGCAGGACACCGAGAACATCTGCATGGTCAAGGACGAAAACGGCAACATGTCTCACTACCTCAATGTGCGCGTGAATTTCGGAGACCGCTTCCACTGGATCAACGGCATGGCCGAGCCCTTCGCTCCGACCTACTGGAATCACGGCGTCCACACGTTCACGTCCGGCCTGGCCTGCTTCATGCCCCACGTTTCGACGGAATTGCACGACCGTTGCTCTGCCGGCGATTGGGACCGCGCCAAGCAGATCCTCGACGAGATCGTCATCCCGCTGTACCAGATGCGCAACCGGCGGCCTGGCTACAAAACGTCGATGATCAAGAGGGGGATGACCCTGGCGGGACTCAAGGGCGGGCGTGTCAGGAGACCGCTCATCGAGATGAGCCCCGAAGACCGGGACGACCTCAAAGAGCTGATGGCGAGGACTGGCCTGATTGCCGAACCGGTCGCCGTGTAAGGAACTCTTAAGATGCCAATGGCAGCCCGCCAATACCTCTGCCTTGCGATCACATCGATCGTTTTGTGGGCCGGCTGCTCCAACGTGCGGGCGGTCCTCAACGAGCCGCGGCCGGAGACTTTCGCCGAGGGGAAGCGCCAGCCGCTTCAAATCGGCAAGCTCATCAAGAAGAGGCAGATCGCGCCCGTTACCGGGGTCGAGAGGGCTGATTGGCTGAATCGTCCCCAACGTGAGGCCGAAGAACAGCCCAACCGCGTGGTCGGAGCTCTCAAGATTCCCGAAGGCGGAACGGTGGTGGACCTCGGCGCGGGAACAGGCTACTTCACGTGGCGACTGGCGCGCCAGGTCGGACCGACGGGCCGGGTCATCGCGGTCGACATCCAGCAGGGCATGCTCGACCGGCTCGAACGCAACATCCGGGAACGCGGGTTCCAGAACGTGCGGATCGTACTGAGCGAGCCAGGCGACCCGAAGATCCCCCCCGGCAGCGCCGATTTGGTTCTCCTCGTCGACGTTTACCACGAACTGGCGCAGCCGGAAGCTATCATGGAACACGTTCGGCGCGGGCTCAAATCGAATGGCCGCGTAGTCGTCATCGAATACCGCAAGGAGGACCCTACGATCCCGCTGCCGCCCGTGCGGAAGATGACGGTCGCCGAAGTGCGTTCCGAGTTGGAGCCGCTCGGCTTTCGATTCGTCGAGTCGATGGACTTCGTGCCGACTCAGCACATCATCGTGTTCGACGCCGCCCCGTAGGCCGAGAGGGCTGTTTCGGGAGAACGGCGGGTTCGAGGTCCGCTGCCCTTTCGCCAGCCAATCATTCAGGAGACCGGCGAGCAGCGTCACCGTACCAGGGTCGGCTCGAAGCCGCTCTCACGACTCTCTGTGGTCGTTTGGGGAAGGATGTCGCGTTGGCGGCTGATACGACGGCTCCTCCGATGGCTGTCCGAGGTTCCGGCCCAGCCTGCATTTCTCACCACCCGACGATCGAAGCACACGATACGACCGCCAGGACTTCGTTGCGCTTGCTTGCCGTGCTCAA
>JAPPLB010000174.1 GCA_028819575.1 Bryobacterales bacterium
TACGCAATCGGTCCAGAGGCGCGTAACGCCGCCCGCGTGACTTTTGACACGGGCTTGTCTGTTAACGTCAGCACCCGGGCTCATGGGAGAACCCGGCCCATCAGCGCCCCGGCCGGGGCGCTGATGGGGGGCGGTGGTCGGGCCGTCACGGGCTTGGCCGTTTGGGGCCGTTTAGCAGTATGGCCGCCACCGCCCTTCCCAACGTCCTGAATGGATACATGAGCATCATGGCTCGCATGACAAGCACAGGAGAAGGGAAGATGACCTACCATACCATCGGGATCGATATCTCGAAAGCCCACCTCGACGCCTACGCCGCGCCCGCGGGCAGCACGGCCCGCTTCTCCAATGATGCGGCCGGGTTGCGCAAGCTGATCGCCTGGATCGGCCCCGAGGCCGAGCGCATCGCCTACGAGCCCAGCGGACCTTGGCACCGCGACTTCGAGGAGGCGCTGCTGAAAGCCGGACTTCCGCTGTACGCGATCAATCCCTACCAGGTCCGGTGCTTCGCCAGGTCGAAGGGACGCCGCGCCAAAACCGACGCCGTCGATGCCCGCACGCTGGCCACCATGGCCGACGCCATCGGCGACCTGCGACCGACCGCGGCGAAGTCCCACAGCGACCGCGACCTCGCCGAACTGCAACTCGTGCGCGACGCGCTGCTCGGCGACCGGACCGCCATCGGCAACCGCGGCAAACACTTGCGCCACCCCGTCGCCAAGCGACTCAACCAGCAGCGGCTGGCCCAGATCCAGCGCCAGCTCAAGCGCGTCGAAGCCGAGATCCGCAACATCATCGACACCCGCGAGGACCTCAAGCGCCGGCTCGAAATCCTGACCTCGATCCCCGGAATCTCCAACATCACCGCCGCAGGACTCATCGTCCACCTGTCCGAGCTCGGCACCCTCACCGGCCCTCGCGCCGCCAGCCTCGCCGGGCTGGCGCCCGTCACCCGCGAGTCCGGAGCCTGGAAAGGACGCAGCTTCATCCAGGGCGGCAGGGAGAAGGTGCGGCGGTTGCTCTACATGCCCGCCGTGGCCGCCATCCGCTGCAACCCCGACCTCGGGAGCAAGTACACCGCGCTGCGCAACGCCGGCAAGCCCCCCAAGGTCGCCATCACGGCCGTCATGAGGAAGCTCGTCGTCCTGGCCAACATCCTCGTCCAACAGAACCGCCTCTGGATCCCGGAACCGGCCACCGCCAACTGACATGCGCGCCTCCCGCTCTTCGTACCACCCCACCCGCCGTCTTCAGAGCTTAAAGCCAACCCTGGAGCGAAACCTTGACACATGGATACTGCTAGGCCGGGGCTGCATCGTTCCCCTCATCAGATACAATCGGGCCATGGCGTTCACGAATGGACTCATCCATCCTGCGAACACGGCCTTGGTTGTCGTCGACTTGCAGGAGAAGCTGACGCCTGCCATCAGCGGGATCGACGGTGTGCTCGCCAACACGAAAAAGCTTCTTCACTTGGCGAAGATCCTTCCTCTGAAGACCTTGGTTACGACGCAATACCGCAAGGGGCTTGGCGATACGGTATCGGAGATCGCCCAGCTTTTCGAGACGGAACCCATTGACAAGATCTGCTTCGGCTGCCTTGGAGACGATATCTTCGAGCGGCAACTGAACGCTGCTTTGCCGAACGGAGGAGCGGTCGTTCTTTGCGGCATCGAAGCACACATTTGTGTCAACCAGACGGCTCTCGGAGCACTCGCCAAAGGCTACGGCGTACACGTTGTGGCGGACGCCGTCGGCTCGCGTACAGCAGAGAACCGGCGGATCGGCATCCAGCGCATGCGCGACGCGGGCGCGGTGGTCTCCTCCACCGAGATGGCGATTTACGAGCTGCTAGGCGACAGCCGCCGTCCTGAGTTCAAACAGATGCTGCCTTATCTCAAGCAGGCCGCGGAAAAGCCGGACGGGCAGTAGGCGTCGCTTCAACGGTCTCGCCAGGTTGACGGCGCAAGCAGGTCGATGGCCTCGGTTCCATTCGGGATCGCCCCGACCCTGTTGACAAATATGTGTCCGTGATCTTGTAATAGCGTCCAGAATGGCGGACACAATAAGGTCTGACAAGCCACACGCCACCATGGTTGCCCGCGCTCTCCGGATCATGGAGACACTGGACAGTTCCCGGCGCGGCTTGAACATTTCCGAGATCAGCCGCAAGCTGGGCATCCCCAAGAGCAGCACGCACGTCATCATTCTCACTCTCGAAGAGCTTGACTATGTGAACAAGGCGCCGTCGACGCGCCGCTACTCGCTCGGATTGAAGGCCTACGGACTCGGCCAAAGGATGATGAAGTCGTTCTCGATGGCCGAGGTCGCACGGCCGGTGATGCAGAAACTCGTGGATGGCACCGACCTGACGAGCCACCTCGCTGTGCTCGACAAAGGTCAGGCAGTATGCATTCAAAAGGTCGAGCCGCCCAGTTTGATCCAGTTCGACACCAGGATCGGTCGCAGAATGGATCTTCATTGCAGCGGCGTCGGAAAGATAATTCTTGCCCACAGCGGGGACGACCTGCTGCAGGATTTCCTATCCAAGAAGGTCTTTATTCGGCACACCCGCAAGACGATCAGTTCGTCCCAAGCCCTGGAGCGGGAAACCATGAAGATTCGCCGGCAGCGATACGCGCTGGATGATCAGGAAGAGGAGTTGGAAGTCCGCTGCGTGGCCGTTCCGGTCTTCAACCGGCTTCACGAGTTCTCCGGAGCCCTCAGCGTTACCGGGACGACAGGTCAAATCCCGATCAGCCGCATCAAGTCTCTCGTCAAGGTTCTCAAGCAAAGCTCCTCCGATATCTTCGACGTTCCCATCCTCTGACCTGTATTTCTCACCACGTGGCGAGGCGAAGTGCGTGAGAGGGCCGTCAGACATTTCTTCCGGAGCGAACCAAGCCTCGACGAATGCTTTTCACGAATCACGAGACACGAATCTCGGCCTTTTGGTGCTGAAGCCCTTCAGTCTTTTTTGGGTCGGAAGCCGGTTTAGGTTGAGAGTGATGACACCGTTGCTGGGAACGAAAACCTCATCTGCACACGTCGGGGCCGCGCCGGCTGGAGACAGAAGAGCCGCTCGGGCCACGGCCTCCAAGGTTTTTCACGAAACACGAGACACGGGTTTGCTTGGCGCGCCGCGCAAGCCAGCGCGAATTCCGAGGTTTTCACGAATCACGAGACACGAGACACGAATCACGGCCTTTTTCAGAAATGGACCGGCTGAGCGAGAGCGCCGTTGCCTGCCGAATCGAACGCGGCGAAACGCACCCACTTCTTCCCTTGGGTGCGAATCGGTATCCGGAAGCGCTTGCTGGAGTGCGGAGCCAGATCAGTGGTCGAGATGATCTGTCGGTTGACCGTCTTGCCGTCACCCCAAACGACTTCCACGAAGTCGAGAGGGAACGTCCATTCGACTTGGGCCGAAATGGTTCTGTTGTCGCCGGACCCTTCCACTGCGTATTCACTAATGAGGACCTCGCCGCTCGTCACGAAGAAGTCACCGGCGCGCATGGCGCGTGTGATCGGGCTCCAGTCCTCATTGAAACGCGGCAGCGGGTCGACCTTGATGTAGTTGACCAGCAGCTCGCCATAGATCTCGTCTTCGGGAAACTTCATGTAGGTGTCACCCTCGGATACGAGATATTTCGGGCCGGACCAGTTATTCATGTCATCGAGCACGCCGATGCAGCGGGCTTCGCAGATACGCTTCTCGGAGAGGTCGGCGGGCAGTGACTGGTAGGCGCCGCCGAGGTAGCGGTCGCTGTTGAAGTGCGCCGTCTCGCGGATGGCGTCGGGATAGGGCGTCGAACCCTTCGTGCGCGGATGAGCTTGCCAGATGAGTCCCTGCTCGAGCTCGAGGAGATCCAGCATATCCTTCGCGGAACCGGTGCGGTATACCTTGCCGAACTTCGGATGGTCCTCGACGAACGGCTGACCGGCTGGCCGGACTTTTGTCCAATACACGGGCTTGGGGAAGACAGCCGTGTAATGCCCGCCGATATGCGCGTTCGGCTCTTCACCGGGCATGAGCAGAAAGTCGCGGTCGGAGTGGCGGGCGCAGGCCTTGAAATAACTATCGAGATCGTTGTAGCGAATGTCGCCGGAGTCGTCCGGCGTGCCGTCTCCGTGGAAATCGCTCATCATCGCGATGTTGATGCCGAGAGCGCGGAACGCGGGCAACCACGGCGGACGAAAATCAAGGGTTCCCGCGTCCAGTAACTGCTCGGCAAAATGCGTGTGGAAGTGGCTGACCGACACTTGATAACCCTTGAGGGGCTTGAATTGGTCGTTGTGGGTAAAAGCCAGTACGGCTCGCTGCGCCTCCTCACCGGAAGCAGGGCTCAGATAGAAATAGGCGGCCATGCGCTGCCAGGTGCCCGGGGGGGCGTTGTACATGGCGAAGTTCCCGAGTGCGAAGCGCCTGGACTGGTTCACCCGCTTCCCCCAAAGCTCATCCGAGACGCCATAGGGCCGGAACATCTCTTCGTAGTCGGCATGACGAACACCGGCCGAGAACGATCCTTCGTTGTCCATGCGGTACCACACGTAGCCGAGGTTCAACTCGATCTCGCGCGCCCAGAAAAACTTGTGCGACGGAGGGAAGAATGCCAGGGTGCCGTTGGGGGTTTCGATGAGACCGAGGCGATTGCGCGCCCGCAAAGCTACTGGACCTTCGTTGACCGCGCCGCCAAACTCGTACTTCTGCCAGGCTCGCGACGTATCCCGCCAACGGACGCGGCTGCCTTCCGTTGTAAAGCCCTTCAGCCCGGCGCGGTATTTGTAGGCAACGGAAGGCTCGTCTGTTTTTGCGATCACTTCTTGACGGATGAGATTCGTGCCGCGGTAGACGGTGTACTGCAGGCGCCCCGAGAAGATGCCCATCGAAAGGCCGGGAAATGAAACCTCGATGCGCGCGCCGTCCGTTGTTACCTTGCAACTCGTAGCGTTGTAAGTGGCGGGGGAGCGGCGAATTTCATCATCACGTCGGGGCAGGTCGGTGTTGACGCCTTCGAGCCCCGGAACGCGGAGAGGCGCATCCCAAAAGACTTTCCACTTTTCTTTCTCGATCACAGCGGGAGTGATTGGCTGCCCCAGGTCCCGGATAGGGTTCAGTTGCTGGTGCGAGATACGGCGCACACCGCTGGTAACAAGAAAATCCGGCTTGAGGCCGGTAGCGACGGGCTTCCAGGACCAATCGGGACCGCGAACGGCCATCTGACGAATGACAGGCTGTGTGCCATCGATCCCGAAGTCGAGCCGCAGGCTGGAGCCGCGCTCGCCTGTCCAGAGGACAGAAAGCGTATCGTTGTCGAGTCTTGCCCGAAGCCCTTGCTGCTCCTGATAGGAGCTCATGTCGCAGTTGAGGACGGCGCTCCCGGAGCTCAGTGGAAGAAGGAAGAGAACGAGGGTGACAAGTGTTTGGCGCATGGCGGTTCGGAGCCCGGCGAGGTGCCGGCTTACCCGGTTTAGCTTGTGGCAATAGGATAGAACGAAAAAGACGGAACCTGCTTTGCTCTCCCGAACTACCCGACGATTCTGTCGGCGCCGAAGCGGACGCGACATTGATTTTCGGACGTGTAGTTTGGGCGAAACCGGCAGATCCGGTCGAGAACCTTGGCGGAGCAGCAGGACCAGGAGGGACGAAGAGAGGGGAGCGCCGCTGCTATTTCTCCAACAGGAAGTTGCCGGCGATCATGGTGTCTATGCCGGAGGAGTAAAAGCTGCGGACAGCGGCTCGGGGATCGTTGACAAGGCGTTCTCCGAAGAGGTTGAAGGATGTGTTGTAGAGCACAGGCAGTCCGCTGACCCGGCCGGCGGCTTGCAGGAGTTCCCAACAGAGCGGGTTTTCGTCCCGGCGGACGGTATGAACGCGGATGCGGTCGCCACCTAGCAGAGCAGCCTCGAACGTCTTGCGATGTTTCTGCTTGACGCGGCTGACCGAGGCGAGGAACCGCGCGCTTTCGGTGCAATCGAAGTAGTCGGACGCCAGTTCCTCCGGGACCGACGCTGCAAACTTGCGGAAGAGCTCACGACGCTTGATGTAGACGTTGAGGTTCTCGGTGGAATAGGGATTGAGCGGTGAGGCGAAGATGCTGCGATTGCCGAGGGCGCGCGAGCCAAACTCCATGCGCCCTTGGAACCAGGCGACGATCTGGTTGTCGTTGAGGCGGCGCACGGCAGTGTCGACGACGGCCTCGTCGGTGGTGAGGTAGCTGAAGCGGAGCTTGCAGTTTTCAAGGACTTGCTTGATCTCTTCCCGGTCATAGGAGGGACCCAGGAAGAGATTGTCGAGCGGATGGCGCTGAGTGTTTCGGAAGGTTTGATGCCAGGCATGGAAAGCGCAGCCGAGGCAGGTGCCGGCGTTGCCGGCGGCCGGTTGGACCCAGACGTTCTTGTAGCGGCCCGACGTTTCGAGAGCTGAAACGAGCGGCGCGTTGAGCATGAGGCCGCCGGCCAGACAGAGATTCTCGCCCTCGCCGGCGAAGCGAACGACGATGTCTTCGACAGCACTCTGGACGCTGGCCGCGATGTCGCGGCGTTCCGGCTCGGAGAGTTTCACTCCGTATTCAAGCCCGAGCCTCGCATAGAAGCGATCACTGAATCCGCCTGCGGTGGGGCGAGAAGTATCGAAAAAGCCCTGGTCCAGGCCGGGCCGTGGGGCATCCCCGGCGCCGAGGATTTCCAGGAACATGTCGCGGAAACGCGGCTCGCCGGCAGCGCCCATCCACTGGACTTTGTGCTCTTCTGCGCCGATACGATAGCCAAGCAATTCCGTGATGCGGCTGTAAAAACCGGCGGGAGAGTCCGGTGCATAGAGTTCCTCGACCGCCTCCAGGCGCGTTCCTGCGGCCTCCCAGAGAGCACCGCAACGCATATCTCCGACTCGGTCGAGAGTGACGACGCGCGCTTTTTCGAAGGGCGAAGGATAGAAGGCGCTGGCGGCGTGCGCAATATGGTGGTCAACGATGACCAGGCGGCTTCGGGGAAACTGTGTCTTGAGGCGAAGGTGCTGGGAGGTATCGGAACCGCCTCCCATGGGCCGCGCGATGGCGACGCAATCGACATCGTTTCGGGACGCGGAAACGACGTCGAGGCAAGCGTCGACAGCTCTTTCAGGGAGCCCGCCAGGGTGAGCTTGGCGGCGCAATTTGTCCTCCTCCATGGCGGCAACAAGTTGGCCGTCTTTCAGCAGAGCAGCCGCGCCGTCATGCAGCCAGCCACCGATTCCGAGTATCAGCATCAAACCTTCCGCAACCGATCGATGACGCAGTCGCGCCCGAGAGCAGTGAAAATTGCGAATGCGCTAGGGCCGACGGACTGGCCGCTCAGCGCCGCGCGGGCACCGTTGATCATCAGTCCGGCTTTCATGCCTCGCTCTTCAGCCAAACTGCGAAGGGTGGTCTCGACGGACTCGCTAGTGAAGTCGTTCAAGGTTGCGAGACGATCGGCGAGCGCCCGAAGAGATTCACGGACACCCTCTTTGTTGAGGTTCTTTTCGGCCTTGATGTCGGTCGGAAACGTGTCGTTGAAATAAGCCGCGCCACGCTCCGTGAAGTCCTTGAGGGTATTGAAGCGTGAACGGATGAGATCGACCGTGGCTTCGAGCGAGGGCTTCCGGCCGGCTTCGTTTTGGGGAAGCCGCCAGCCGGCCTCGCGGAGTTCGATTTCAACATAGGGAAGCAAATCTCTCACGGGCAGGCTGCGCAACTGTTGGCCGTTGATCCAGAGCGCTTTGGGGTCGGCCCAGCTCTGCTCGGAGTCTTCGTCGAACGTAACGACGGCGTTGGTGCGGTTGACGCTTTCCAATTTGAACAGTTCGATCAACTCGCCGCGGGTGAGCAGTTCTTGATTGTCTTTCGGCGACCAGCCGAGCAGGCACAGGTAGTTGATGATGCCTTGAGGCAGAAAGCCATGATCGCGGTAGTTCGTGACGCTGACGATTTCGCCATGCCTGCGCTTGGAAAGTTTCGAACCGTCAGGGCCGAGCAGAAGCGGGAGATGGGCGAACACGGGAAGATCCCCGCCCAGCGCCTCGAACAACAGAATGTGCTTGAAGGTGTTGGTGAGGTGATCCTGGCCGCGGATGATGTGCGTAATGCCGAGGTCCGAGTCGTCGACGGTAGACGCGAGGTGATAGGTCGGAGAGCCATTGCTCCGGAGCAGCGCGAAGTCCTCGATGTCGGCGATCTTGCGAGACTGTTCTCCGAATACTTGATCGTGGAAGGTGATGGTGCGGTCGGTCCCGAGGGACACGCGGAACCGGACGACGAACGGCTCGCCGGCGCTGGCTCGGCGGTCGCTTTCATCCCGTGTCAGTTCCCGCATGACGGGGTTGGCGAGCCACACGCCGGCGGCATCCTTGGCTTCGGGCAAAGCGTTTTGCCGGGTGAAGTCGCGATAGGCGAGGCCTTTGGCAAGAAGAGCTTCAGCAGCCTCGACGTGCTTCGTGCGGCGCTCGGACTGATGGTGTTGCTCGTCCCAGGGCAGTTCGAGCCAGTGCAGGCCGTCGATGATGGATTGAAGAGCTTCGTCGGTGCTGCGCTCGCGATCGGTATCGTCGATGCGGAGGACCACCTTCCCGCCGTGCTGACGAGCGAAGAGCCAGTTGAAGATGTAAGTGCGAGCCCCGCCAATGTGCAAGAACCCCGTTGGGGACGGCGCAAAGCGAACGCGTGTCATCAAGAGTCGGAGGAGAAACGCCGGGGTTCAGGCAGGAAGCGGATGTTGTGGATTCGCCCGCCGTGTTCGAGGGCTCAGTATAGCAATCGAGGTGGGATTGCCCCGAATGTGGCGTCTTGCTCCGGTGACGGTCAGCCTTTACGGACAGGTCGACAAGTCTGTGAAAGCACATGAGAGGAGTGACCTGAAGGTGCGTGGCGAAATCCCGCTTGACGCCGGGAATGGCGCTGCGCCAGGCGGGCAAGGCGCGGCCAGGGCGAATATGGGACCTGTTCGACCGAGGAGCAACGCAGTTCAGCTGGGATGCATCGCCGCTTGAATGCAGAGAGGCTTTTGCCACGGGCTGCAAAGAAGAAGTGTCATGGAGATGGATGGGGGTTAGTGGGTCGAGGAGAAGCCTACGAGCCACAACTGCCGGCATCTGCGCTATTTCTCTCTGTTTTGTGTGAAACTCTTAACTAGCGAGGAAATCCTCAGACCGACAAGCAGGACAACGGATCGCCGCGTCAACTTGACTCGAATGTGAACCTTGGCAGCGAAGAAAAAAACTAGCTATGAAGATCGCCATCTTGCATGGGCCGCGTAACTTGCGGATTGAAGAGCATCCCTTGGAGACGAGAAACCTGGCTCCGGATCAGATTTGGGTCGAAACGGAGATCACTGCGCTCAAGATCGGCACCGACCGCGGGAACTACGAAGGCGCCGAGCAGGTTCCGGGCGCGCCGGACTTTCCCCGCTGGGTTGGCGATAGCAATTTGGGGATGGTACGCGGAGTGGGTTCGGCGGTGACGCGGTTTGCGGTGGGCGACCGTGTCGTGTCCCGGTACCACCATCAGTCGGAGTACGTCGCCAAGGAGTCGGAGTGCATTGTGAAGGTGCCGCAGGGGGTAGACCCGGAGGACGCGGTTTATTCGCATCTTTACGCGCTGAGCTCCAAGTGTTACCGCAAAGCGCACTTTACGCCGGGAGAGAACGTGGCGGTCGTGGGACTTGGCGTGTTGGGTTTAGGCGCGGTTGCTCTGGGGCCTTTATTCGGGGCAAGGGTGATCGGACTGGGGAACAGCCCGGTTCGGCTGGAGATGGCGAAGCGAATGGGGGCGCATGCGGCGTTCCTTTCGGGAGATCCGGACTTGCACAACAAGCTAGACGAGTTTACGAATGGGACTGGTGTGGACCTGGTCATTTTGACTGCGAATCCGTGGCCGGCCTACCGTACCGCGGTGGAGACCGTGCGGCACAACGGGCGGGTGTCGATCGTGGCGCTTTCGGGGCGCGGCGAAAAACCGCTGAACTTCAATCCGCTGGCGATGGAGTATTTCTACATCAAGGGGATTTCTCTGATCGCGGTTTGCGAGACAGACGGTTATCTGTATCCTTCACGGGAAGAGCGGTTCGACGACGCGCGCTCGTGCGAGCATGTGCTGTCGCTGATGCAGGGAGGCCGGCTTGAGCCGAAGCGATTGATCACGCACCGGTTTCCTTACACGGACATGGTCGAGGCCTATGAGATGGCTTACCGCCGCGAAAAAGAAATGCTGGGGGTGATCTTCCAATGGAAGGATGTGTAGAGAAAGCATGAGACCAAATAAGCTCAGAGAACTTCTCAAGAACGGCAAACCAACGATCGCGACGCATATTCACAGCAGTTGGCCGTCGGTTGTCGAAATAGCCGGACACACGGGCATGTTCGACTACATCGAGTTCGTGTCGGAATACGCGCCTTTCGACCTGTACGCGCTGGACAATATCTGCCGTGCGGCAGAGTTGCACGGCATGTCGTCGATGATCAAAGTGGATCAGCAGCCGCGCAAGTTCCTTGCGCAGCGGGCGATCGGGGCGGGATTTCAGAGCGTGCTTTTCGCCGATTGCCGGAAGGCGGCAGACGCGGAGGAGTGCGTACGCGCGGTACTGCCCGAAACGCCGGAGGATCAAGGAACGCACGGCGTTGCGACACGGCGGTTCACGTACATGCTCTACGGCGGCACGCAGAATTACGTCGATGCTCTGCGCGATATCGTCGTAGCTCTGATGATCGAGAAGAAGACAGCCGTAGAGAACCTCGACGAAGTGCTGGCGGTGCCGGGAATCGACATGGTGCAGTGGGGACCGGCAGACTACTCGATGAGCATCGGGAGGCCGGGAGATTGGTTCGCGCCGGACATCAAAGAGATCGAGAAGAAGGTAATCGCAGCAGCATTGAAGAACGGGATCGCGCCGCGGGCGGAAATCGAGTCACCGGATCAGGCGAAGTACTATCTGGATCTCGGTGTCAAGCATTTCTGCATTTCAACGGACATCATGCTGCTGTATCGGACCTGGAGGCAAAAGGGAGAGGAACTGCGGAAAATAGTGGAAGGATAACCGCCCCTGGAAAAGTCACGCGGGCGGCGTTACGCTGCCTGAAGCCGAATCAGCAACCTGTGGGAGCTTCAACAACAGGGCACCGTGTCGCTGCACCGAGGGCCGACAGCAGCGCATAGCTCTTTGGACGACGGAAATATGTGGTCGTTCGTCGGAGCGGATCGACCCGGGCCTATGTCCCTCTAACTCCGTACAGATCAAGTACAGGATGCCGGCGCGGGACTGACCTCTGCACATTCGCCAGATCCTGAAAGGCCGTCCGAGAGCCTTGCGTTTGCATTTGTTCGCAAATCGAATGTCCGCACACAGCAGACGTCGAGGCCGGTGAGTGCTTCCACATCTCGGTGGCAATGCGCACCGCAGACTGACACATAAGATTCCGTGTGGCTCAACGGGGCCCTTCCGAGCGGTCGGCACGACTTGAGCGGAAGGGGCAGGCATCCGATATGTCTGGTTATCATTAGCTATTGATGCGCCAAGCAACTCTTGTGCTCTCTTTGCTGCTGTTCGCGGCGAAGGCTTCCGCGATCGAGGTGTGCGACAGCGTGCCGGTTTATGAGCCTTGCGAGATTTCGGTGGCGTTGTCGGCAGCGGAGGTTGAGGCTCATCCGAATCCGTACGTGAGCGTGGAGTTGCGGGCGGAGTTTCGCTCACCGAAAAAAGGCACGACGTACGTAATACCGGCGTTTTGGGACGGCGGCGGGACGTTTCGCTTGCGCTTTTCGCCTCTCGATGAGGGGCGCTGGGACTTTCGGCTGATTTCAAATCTCGACAGCCTCAACCGCAAGATGGCGAGCTTCAACGCGCTGCCGCCGCGCTCACCGGGGTTCGTACGCATCTTCAATCTCCGCTACTTCCGATACGACCAACCTGAAACGGCGCACTTCTGGATGGGCGACACGTGCTACAAGTTCGCCACGATCCCCTGGGAGACCTTCCGCCGCCTGATCGACGTCCGGGCGGAGCAGAAGTTCAATCACCTGCGGGGGCTCGTCCTCGGCTTCGACGAGAGCGCCGAGAAGGTTCTTGCTGATCCCGACCGACCGTCACCGGAGCATTTCCGGGAAGTCGATCGGCGAGTGGCGTACATGAACAGCAAAGGCATCACATACGACCTCCTTCTCGCCGGCGACCGCAACCAGTTGGCTGAGCTGCTGCCCGAGCGCAGTCAGCGCGAGCGATATGTGCGATATCTCGTGGCGCGCTATGCGGCGATGAACATCACTTGGCAGGGAGTCCAGGAATGGGAGGAATACGAAGACGGCATCCGGCTATTGCGCGAGATCTACAGCTACATCACAAAGATGGATCCCTACAAGCATCCGCGATCAACCCATGCGGTGACGACCTCGGCGGCGTTGTTCGAAGAGGGCTGGATGGATTACGTCGTGCAGCAATCGTCGAGCACGGACTTGGCGGCGGTGGAATACGAGATGTATCCGGTGCCGCAGGTGAATGCAGAGCTCGGATACGAGAACAGCGGCGCGGGGAAAACGCACCGGAATCATGTAGATACGGGGGAGTTTCGGCGGCGGCTTTGGCGGGCTGCGATGAACGGGCAGTACGTGACGTTTGGAAACACGGGGACTTATGGCGGGCGCGGGTTTGACGTAGATGTCCGCTTCGCCGATTCTCCGGGTGCAAGGCAGATGACACACCTGCATGACTTCTTCACTCAGACTCGGTATTGGGATCTCGAAACCTATCCGAGGGTGGCGGGAGGACCGGCGATGTCGCTGGAGCTGACGAGGTTCCGCAGCGAATCGATGCAAGGCATCGAGTACATGGTCTATGTCGAGAAGCCGCGCCAGGTGGAACTACTCGTGGCGAAAGGGAAATACGACATCAGTTGGTTCAATCCGATTGACGGCGCCTGGGTTCATGAGAAGGACAAGCTCAAGGGAGAGCGGTTTACTACTGCAGGACCGCCGGACGCATCCCACGACTGGGTGCTCTACGTGCGGCGGGAGGGGAAAAAACAGGGAATGAACAAGTCGTACTTCCTGGAGTCGCGCCGTCCGAAACCAAAGGAGATCGAGAACACGCCCTCGGAAGTCCCGTTCGTAATCCAGTTCCCTGAATCGGGTCCGCTCGTGGCGGGTGAGGAGTACGAGTTCAACGCGACGTTGACAAAAAGCTCCCGCGCGGTGAAGCGTATGCGCTGGATCTGGGCAGCCGAGGCGCCGGGAGCAAATAAGGGCTACCGGATATTGGGCACCGGGCAGTTCGGAAAATTTCGCATCCCTACAGACATCACAGACCGCTATCCCATGACGTTCCAGGTGCGACTGATCGGCGTGGACGGACTCCGGCGCCTCTACGAATCGATTGGGACATACAAGCTTCTCAGGATGAAGGAGTAACGAAGCTGCGGAACGGCTGTAGTCCGCTTGGTTCTCCTCTGACCTGTTCCCTGCCCTGAATGATTGTCCTCGCCTTTGACACCACAAGCCGTCGGGGCAGTCTTGCACTTCTGCACAACGGTCACGTGATGGAAGCTCGGGCCGTTTCGGCGCCTGACGGATTCGCTGCAAAGCTCTATCCGGAGATACGTGAGCTATTGGAACAGAACGAAGTGTCGCTGGCGGAAGTCGACTGCTACGCATCCGCTTCGGGACCGGGCTCATTTACTGGGATTCGAATCGGTCTGACTGCCGTTAAATCACTCGCGGAAGTAAATCGTAAGAAAGTCGTCGGAGTATCCAACCTTCGAGCAATGGCCGAACTGGGCGAGGGGGGCTTTCGCGCACCTCTGATGGATGCCCGACGGGGCGAAGTCTATGCCGCAGTCTATGACGCTCAAGGACATGCAGTGGTCGATGAAATGGTTACGCCCTGGGCTGCATTCGTCGAGCTCGTTGGGCGGCGTGAAGTCACATTCCTGTCATGCGATGCCGGTCTGTTCACTGAGAATGGGGCGGCCCCTCTCCGTGCCGCGCGGCGAAGCTCGTCAGGTTCCGCGAAGCATATGATCCTGAAGCTGCCTCTCGCTGTGGGGGTGGGCCGCATCGCAACACGCCTGATGGTCTCCGGCGAAGTACTCGATCCGTTGGAACTCAACGCCAACTATGTGAGGAGACCGGACGCAGAGCTGAACTGGAGGCCTCCACAGTGATGTTCCGGCGGAAGAACCGTCGAAATGTTTCGCCTTCAACAGTTTCGAGTGCCACGACAGTCAGCTTCCCGCTACACTGATTAGGCAGTTGCCTCTGATGAGGGATTGGCTCAACGGCCCCTATCTGATCCTGATCCGTGGAAGCGCACCGTTGCGGCGGGAGTCAACACTGCATGAAATGAAGAGAATGGAAGTGCCAGCGCGATGAAACTCAGGTCCGTTTTGAGCCTTTTTTCGCGTGACTTGGCGATCGATTTGGGGACAGCCAATACGCTGGTCTTTGCTCGTGGCAAAGGCATCGTCGCGAATGAGCCTTCGATTGTCGCCATCAACAAATCAACGAACGATGTAGAAGCGGTGGGCAAGGAAGCCAAAGAGATGGTTGGAAGGACACCGGGAAACATCGTTGCGATCCGGCCTATGAAAGACGGCGTGATCGCGGACTTCCGCCACACCGAGAAGATGTTGTCGTACTTCATTCAGAAATCTCACAACCGCAAGGTGCTTGTGCATCCTCGCATCGTAATCGGTGTTCCGAGCGAAATTACGCCCGTAGAGAACCGCGCGGTGATTGACTCCGCTTACCGCGCTCATGCCAGCGAGGTGCACCTGGTGGAGCAAGCAATGGTGGCGGCGATCGGAGCGGGTCTGCCCATAACGGAACCGTCGGGCAGTATGGTCGTCGACATCGGTGGCGGCACCACCGACGTAGCTGTGATTTCCATGTCGGGGATTGTCTATTCACGCTCTGTCCGTGTCGCCGGCAACGAGATGGATGAGGCAATCATCAGTTACCTTAAGCGGAAGTACAACCTGTTGATCGGCGAGAGGACAGCTGAACAAATCAAGATCCAGGTCGGTTCTGCTTACAAGCTCGATCAGCCGATCAGCATGGAGGTCAAGGGCCGCCACTTGATTGAAGGCGTTCCTCGCATGGTAGTGGTGAATGACAGCGAGATCCGCGAGGCGCTTTCCGACTGCGTTGACACGATCGTGAACGCGATTCGCGTCGCCCTAGAAAGGACTCCTCCCGAACTGAGTGCGGACATCAGTGACTGTGGCATCGTTCTCACAGGCGGCGGGGCGCTGTTGCGAAACTTGGATGTGCGCATCCGCGAGGAGACAGGGCTACCGGTATCCATCGCAGAAGACCCTCTCGCTTCGGTGGTGTTGGGCACTGGCCGGATGCTGAGTGACTTCCGGCTGCTTGGCCGTATCGCACTGGAATAAGCCTTCGGTATGAAGGAGTTTGTCGCACGCTATCGCAATGCCTCACTACTGGCGGCTGTGCTGTTTGTGCAGTTCGTTCTATTGGGCTACCAGGTCAAGACGGGCGAGGATGTTCGCTTTGCACGCGTCTGGACCAGCGCTCTGATTACTCCCATCGATAGAATCTTGAGTGGTGGCGCGGGGTTCTTCGGTTCGTTATGGAGTGAGTACGTCTGGCTGCAAGAAATCCGAGACGAGAATAAAGACCTCAAGACGAAAAACGAACGGCTGAGACTCGAGAAGCAACAGTTGCACCGTGCGCTGGCCCGGTTTTCACGCGAGGAGGAAGTACTCGCCTATCAGAAACAAATTCCGTCCGAGACAGTTTTGGCGAGCGTGATCGGGATGGGTGTGAACCCTACCGCCCGAGAGATCATCGTCGACAAGGGTCGGAACGCCGGGATCAAGCCGGGAATGGCAGTCGTCACGGCGGACGGGGCGGTCGGAAAAGTTCAGGTGGCCTATGGAAGTTCTTCACTCGTGCTGTTGATCAGTGACGTGGATTCGGGTGTCGGCGTTCTGCTGAAAAACTCGCGAGCTCGAGGGATCGTAAAAGGGACAGGCGGATCGGAGTGCCGACTCGAATATATCGACGCCGAAGTCGAGGTCGCAGTCGGAGAAGCAGTATACACGTCGGGCGAGGATCGAATCTTCCCCAAGGGGCTGCCCGTCGGAGAGGTTACTCGCGTAGGAGCTGTCTCGGACTATCAGGAAATCCACATGCGTCCGTTTGCAGCGCTGAATCGCCTTGAGGAAGTGCTTGTGGTGACGGTGGGAGTACATCAGAACTTGCCGCGTTTCACGACGCCCCAACCCCCGGAAGCGATGATGCCGATGCCGATGGCTGCATCGGATGCTCTGCCATCAACTGGACCACGGGAGGGAATGGGACTGGTGGAGAAAACGTCGCAGGCGACGGCAACGACTGAAACCGGGACAGACAGGCTGATGCCGACGCAAACCGAGGCAGACGCTTTGATGCAGAGGTATCGGGATCTCGGAGCCGCCCAACAGCATCGATACGGAGAAGGAAATCTGCAAACGCCGCCTCCGGATTTCAATCTGTTGCGGACCGCTGCGTCAGCGCCTACGCCATCCCCAGACGCAGCCGAGCCGGCATCACCCACCGCCGCGCCCACTCCAGTGGCGACAGAAGCCCTGGCTGCGAGCCGTACAGAAGGGACATCGGATAACGGCGCAGAGGACGCGAATGGCGCGGACCCTAATCCCTAGCAATATCCGTTCGCAGTCAATCGGCAACACTCCACTACGCCGCCGGCCCCTGGAGAAGCTTGGACCCGTCGGTTCGATGGGCGTCGTCATCGTGAGTTTCGCCGCGCAGAGCTTCCTGCCTCGATTTGTGAGCTGGACGGGCGCTTTCGACCTGCCTCTGCTGATTGTGGTCTATCTTGCACTGACCGAAAGGAATGTACCACGCGGAATTTTGATCGGTGCGGCAATCGGCCTTACTCAGGACGCCCTTTCTCATGGCCCTATTGGTGGGTTTGGTATTATCAAAACGGTCGTCGGCTATCTGGCCGCCTCGATGAGTCGAATCGTAGAGATTGACTACCCTGGCATTCGAGGTATCCTGGCGGCGCTCTTCTTCTTGATTCACCATTTGCTCTTCTGGCTGATGCAAACGGTGCTATTAGGGATTAACGTCTCTTTCGATCCCGCTCGAACATTGGTGATGTCTGCGGCCTACGCAGGTTTGGCGCTGCTGCTGTTTCCTTTGATCGACCGCCTCAAGAGAGCGTGATGAACTCCAGTCGCAAAAGTGCGCGCAATGCGAGTGAAGTCTATATCGCCGTCTTTCAATATGTTGTGGCGATGGCCTTTCTTTGGCTGCTTGCCGGCTTTTGGCAACTTCAGGTACAGACCCGCCAGATTTATGTTGAAAGGGCTGATCGGAATCGCATCAAGTCGTTGCAAATCTTTGCTCCGAGGGGGAAAATCCTCGATCGGGACGGCCGTGTCATCGTTGACAACAGCCCGAGTCACAAAGTTCTGCTATCACGCGCTTTTCACGATACGGATCTTCTCCAGATCATCGCAGGCGGGCTGAATATTCCGTTCGAACGCCTGGGCGCGAGCCTCAAACGCCTCGAAACATCGAACACGCCAGCGTACCAGGCCGTGATCCTCAAAGAGAATCTGAGCCATGCCGAAGTAGCTTTCGTGGAGGCTCACCGCTCGCAGTTGCCGGATCTCGAGTTGATCCGATCACACCGGCGCCTTTATCCGAGGGGCGGTTTGGCTTCTCACGTTATCGGGTATGTCGGGGAAGTCAGCGATGCGGAACTTGATCAGGATACCTTCATGTTCTACGAGCCCGGCGCGGAAATTGGGAAAGCTGGTATCGAGCGTTCGTATAACGACATCTTGACAGGCACAGACGGCCGCCGTCTTATCGAAGTCGATAGCCTGGGACGCGAGCAAACACTTTTCGGAACGGTCAAGCCCAAAGCCGGGCGCAGTTTGCGGATCACGTTGGACCTCGACTTGCAAGTGGTTGCCGAGCTTGCTCTGGAAGGGAAAAAGGGAGCCATCGTCGCTCTGGATCCCCGGAACGGTGAAGTATTGGCTCTGGCCAGCCGACCAACTTATGACCCGAATAAATTTGTCGGGGGTATCAGTGCTGACGACTGGCGTCAGATCCTGCAGGATCCGGAAGTTCCCATGTTGAATCGGGCCATACAGGCCCAAGTGGCTCCGGGGTCGGTTTTCAAGGCGATCGTCGCGCTGGCCGGCGGAGAAACAGGCTTGCTGGATGATGATTTTACGGTTTCGTGCTCAGGAGGTGCGCCGTTCTATAGACGGTATTTTCGCTGCCACTTGGCGAAAGGACACGGTCCTGTGGGTCTGCTCCAAGCCTTGGCGCAGTCATGCAATGTTTACTTCTATACCCTTGGGAACAAGCTGGGCATCGATCGGATTGCGGAATATGCTGAACTCGCCGGCCTGGGACGCCCAACGGGTATTGATCTGCCCCACGAAGAAGGCGGCACCGTGCCCTCAGCGAAATGGAAGCTCCGCCGTTATCACGAAAAGTGGTACAGCGGTGAAACGATATCCGTGGCCATCGGCCAGGGCGCGCTGACGGTGACTCCGCTGCAGGTGGCCTTTGCCATCGGCGGAATTGCGATGGGGGGCGTCTGGCACAGACCACATTTGGTGGCTTATGAGGACCTGCAGGAACTGCGCCCTCGGTTCGAGCCTCCAGACCCGATTGAAATCGAATTGAACCAACACCACCTGAAAACCATTCGGCAAGGGCTGTGGGCGGTTGTCAACGGCGGTGGCACCGGTGGGCGCGCACGCATCGCAGGCTACGACGTCTGCGGAAAGACCGGTTCCGCCCAACGAGCCTCGACACAGTTTAAAGAGGGTAACGATGATCCGGCACTTAAGGACACGGCCTGGTTCGTTGGTTTTGCCCCCTGCGAACAGCCCGAACTGGTTGTTGCGGCTCTATTCGAAGGTGGGGAACATGGCTATCTGGCAGGCCCGATGGTTCGCGACGTCATCAAGAGCCACCTGGACAAGAAAGTGCGAACACATTGGGCGAACCGCCGCTCGACACCCTCTTCGTCCGCTGGCGCTGCCCACCCGGTCGCGGGCGCCGCCGCTTGGGGTCGGCAGGCACCGTGACAGACCGGTATGCAATCCGGGATTTCGATTGGACGTTGATCTGTCTTTCGGTCGTGATCGCCGTTCTCGGACTTGTCGAAATCTATAGCGCCACCATAAACACGGCTTGGCAGGATGCGTATCTGCGTCAACTGATATGGGTCGTACTCGGCCTTGTCCTGATGTGGATGGTTTCGACCACGGACTACAACTGGTGGGTGAAGCATGTACCTTCCTTCTACATTGCCTCGCTGGCACTGCTATTGATCGTTGCGGTGTTTGGTCATATCGAAGGAGGGTCGCGTCGCTGGCTCTTGCTGCCGGGCGGCATGAGTCTGCAGACCTCGGAATTCGTAAAGGTGGTGCTAGTATTGTTGGTAGCCTATGCCCTCGGCGAGTCGCCGCGAGAACGGATCACTGTCTCGACCCTGACATGGCTCGTCGCGATGTTCGCCCTGATGGTGTTGGTGGTGGCGGCTCAGCCGGACCTCAGCACGTCATTGAGTTATGTACCGATCCTCGGGATCGGAATCTGGACGGCGGGTATCCGGTGGAAGTATTTGGTGGTGATTGTGCTGCTGGTAGCGATGGCTTTGCCGGTCGGGTGGCACTCCCTCGAACCCTATCAGAAGGAGCGTTTGGTCACCTACATGAATCCCGAAAGCGACCCGCAGGATACTGGCTATCAATCGATCCAATCGCGCATCGCGGTCGGTTCAGGTGAGATTTGGGGAAAGGGGTTCGCCCGCGGCACGCAGACGCAGTTGCGGTTTCTGCCAACGCCACACACGGATTTCATTTTTGCAGCCTATGCGGAGGAGAGCGGATTCGCGGGAGTATTCGTGGCGCTGACGCTCTATTTTGCTCTGCTGATGAAGATTGTTAGTAATGCGCGAGTAGCCATCGACAATACCGGAATGTATTTGTGCATGGGCGTCGCGGCTCTCTTGTTTTTTCATGTGGTTGTAAATATCGGCATGGTCATCGGGCGGATGCCGGTGACCGGACTACCTCTGCCCTTGATGAGCTATGGTGGGTCCAATACGGTCACAACCTTTGTGCTACTGGGGTTGGTGAACAGTGTTTGGCAGCGGCGCTTCACGAACTAGATGAGTTGCGCCGCCGATGTTATAGGGCTCCCTGCGAGATCCGGCGCCCGGATGGCCGCCGGAACCGCTCGACAGAGCCGAGACATTTTTAAGCCGGCCTTGAGCTCTGAAGGCTTGAGGCGACTAGATGTGAGTTAGGCAAGATTTTGCGGATTGAATAAGGGATGGACAGGCTACTGTGTTCCGTTAATTCGGACGGCGGTTCTCCCGGTTACGCGCGTTGAGCGACCGACATTGTCGAACGATCGCTCCGCTGCTGCGCCGAAGATTCGAGGTTGGATCGTGGGGCTGTTTCAGTAGAGAGCAACACGACCTCTCGAGAGGATCGGATTTGAGGAGTATCTAAGTCTACTCCTCAATCCTATTGCACCCGCCTATCAGGGCCCTCCCTCCCGAGGAGGCGTCCTTTGTCACAGGAATTGGTTGTATCGGCAACGCGGCACGAAACCCGTGTCGGCGTTCTGGAAAATGATCAGCTCGTCGAGATTTACGTCGAGCGCGAATCGCAGGAAGGTCTTGCAGGTAGTATCCACAAAGGGCGAGTGACGCGCGTCCTTCCGGGGATGCAGTCGGCTTTCGTCGACGTGGGTCTTGAGAGGGACGCGTTCCTCTACGTCTCGGACTTTTTTGACGGATCCGCCGAGTTTGAAGAGTCGGAGGACGATAGCGGCTCGAGCAAACGTAAGTCCGGCCGTTCTCGGGAAAAGATCGATGCGCAGTCTGAGCCCGAGAATGACCAGAATCAGGCTGGGGAGGACGCGGAACCGTCTGACAGCGAGGGTCGCGATCGAAAGGGACGACGACGTCGCGGACGACGCGGCCGTCGGCGAGGCGGAAAGACAAGTCTGCCTGCATCGAAATACGCAACGCTCTCCGATAAGACCGACGAGGTCCAAAAGCACGAGCCTGCCGTGAAAGAGGCGCCCGGTGCATCCGACGACGAGCAGCCGTTCAAGTTGCTACCGGGGGAGTCTCTCGCCAAGTACGTCGACGAGAAAGAGGGCGACCCATCAGACAAAGATGAGATCGCCCCCACTGGGGATCAGAGCAGATTAGTCGGAGAACAAGCGGAATCCGAGCCGCAGGAAATCGTTCTTTCAAGAGAAGCTTCCGCAGACGCAGAACCCGAGGAATCGAAGGTTCCCGACGCACCCACAGAGGCAGCTACACAAGTGTTCGATCACGTGGCTACGGATGATGAACTTTCAGAGTCACCCGAGCCCGATGAGTTCGATGAAAACGACGACCAAGAGGACACGGATAACGAGGAAGAGGGGACAAGCGAAGACTCGGACGACGAAGACCAAGGGCCGGATCTGGAACGTGAACTCGAGGAGGCAGAGAGACTGGCCGCGCTTGTCGAGGAGCGAGATGGCGAGGATGACGAGTTCCCAGAGGAGTCCCGGGAGTCTGACGGCTCAAACACAGAATCTGAAGAGTTTTCATCTGAGACTCAAGAGGATGACACTGACACCACCGAAAAAGATCCTGGAGATAAGTCCTCAGAGGCATCCGTCACACCTGGAGAGCCCATCGAAGAGCCTGCGGAGGCAGCACAGAAGGCTAATGCCTACTCTGACGAAGACAGTGCTGCGCCGGTCCCCGGACAACCCGGATCGGCCCGCGTGAGTGGACGATCGGGATCTTCGCGTCACCTCCAGCGACGGGGACGCCGGGGACGCCGTCGAAGCAGCCGTCAGCGGGACTACCGTCAACCGGTACAGGAGAAGGAGCCGCGTGAGCACCGCGCGGTTCGCAAAGAATCGCCGCACGCCAAGCTCCCGCCATCTGACTACAAAATCACAGATATGCTCCAGAAAGGCAACGAGATTCTGGTGCAGATCGCTAAAGAGCCGCTTGGCAAGAAAGGAGCGCGCATCACGTCTCACATCGCTTTGCCGGGCCGCTACCTGGTATATATGCCGACGGTAAACCATGTCGGCGTGTCCCGCAAGATCGAATCTTTCGACGAGCGCAAACGGCTTCGCCATGTCGTCCTCACGCATCGCACCGGAATGCCTGGCGGCTTCATCGTGCGAACCGCCGGAGAAGGCATGCCCGACGAAGAGATCCGTGGCGACATGCTCTTCCTTTACAACCTTTGGCTGGACATTCGCCAGCAAGCCGAAGAGCGAGAGAATCCCGGCTTGGTTCACCAGGACCTTGATATCGTCGAACGTATCCTTCGCGACCAACTTGACGAGGACTTCAAAGCGATCTGGGTCGACGCAGAGGATGAATACGAACGCGTTCTGCGTTTCGTCGAGCGTTTCCAACCGAGCCTGCTGTCAAGAGTGAAACTCTATACCCGCTCGCGGCCGATCTTCGAAGAATTCAACGTACAGGCCTCGCTGGAGAAAGCGCTACGTCCCAAAGTATGGCTCAAATCGGGCGGTTACATCGTCATAAACCAGACCGAAGCCTTGGTCTCGATTGATGTCAATACCGGTAAATACGTAGGTAAATCCGACCGTTTGGAAGACACGATCGTCAACACGAACATCGAGGCCGCGCAGGCACTTGTCCGACAGCTTCGCTTGCGTGACCTCGGCGGAATCATCGTCATCGACTTCATCGACATGAACGATCAGAAGAACCACAAGAAAGTCTTTCAGGCCCTGGAGCAAGCTTTGCAAACAGACCGCGCTCCTACGAAATCACTGCAGTTCAACGATTTCGGATTGGTGGCCATTACGAGGAAACGTGTCAAGCAGTCTTTGGAACGCACTCTCTGCGACTCCTGTCCGACGTGTAACGGTTCAGGCCGATTGAAGTCAGTCACGACCGTGATTCTGGAAATCCTTGAAGAAGCCCACAAACTGGCTCCCGACATGGAGCCCCAGAAAGACGTCACTCTGCGTGTGAATCCGGAAGTCGCGCGCACGATTAAGTCTCGAAAGAACAGTTATTTGCAGGAACTCGAGACATTGCTCAAAAGCCACGTCCTGGTGCGGAGCGATGGGGGACTGCACCGCGAGAACTTTGATATCCATTGATTCGCATCACTCTGCTGCCATTCGCCGCCTATGACACCAAAGATTGGAATTATTGGAGGAAGCGGGCTCTACAACATGCCGCACCTCAGTGACCGCGTCGAGCAGACGATCAAAACCCCGTGGGGGGATCCTTCGGATGCCTTCTTGCTTGGGAATCTGGAAGGCCGAGCAGTCGCCTTCCTGGCCCGCCATGGCCGGGGGCACCGCATCATGCCCTCGAATCTCAATTTTCGAGCGAATATTTATGCGCTCAAGAGCCTCGGCGTGCAGTGGATTCTCTCATTCAGCGCCGTGGGCTCGCTCCGAGAAAATCTCAAACCGCTCGACTTCTGTATTCCCGATCAATTCTTTGACCGCACGCGCGGGCGAGCGTCCACGTTCTTTGATGAGGATATTGCGGTGCACGTCGGCTTCGCGGACCCGGTTTGCTCGACCCTGGCCGATGTGGCTGAGGAAGCCTGCAAGCAGGCGGGCGTCACGGTCCATCGCGGCGGCACGTACTGTTGCATGGAGGGTCCCGCGTTCTCAACGCGTGCGGAGTCACTCGCCTACCGATCGTGGGGATTCGACGTGATCGGCATGACGAACTTGCAGGAAGCCAAGCTCGCGCGCGAGGCCGAAATGTCATATGTCACGATCGCCATGGTGACGGACTATGACTGTTGGCACCCCGAACACGCTGACGTGACGGTCGAGCAAGTGATCGCATATCTCACCGAAAACGCCGAGCATGCCAGGATGGTGGCGGCGGAAGCCGTCAAGCGAATCCCCGAGGGCGACAGCCCGTTTTCCTCGGCAATCAGGAACGCCATCATTACCGATCGCTCCAAGATCTCTGAAGCGTCAAAAGAGAAGTACCGGCTTTTGATCGGGAAGTATCTGTAGGCCCGTCAACATGGCTCTTCTTGTTGTCGGGTCTGTCGCATACGACGGAGTTGAAACTCCTCACGGCAAAGTCGACCGCATGCTCGGCGGCGCCGGCACTTATATCTCGCTCGCCGCAAGTCACTTTGCTGAGGTGAAGCTTGTCGGTGTGGTCGGCGAGGATTTTGCTGCTGAGGACGAGCAACTCCTTGCCGATCATGGTGTTGACCTCGAAGGACTCGAGAAGATGCCGGGCAAGACGTTCTTCTGGCGCGGCGCCTATTCCCATGACATGAACGAGCGGACAACGCTGACGACACAGCTCAATGTGTTCGCCGACTTCAACCCGAAGCTGCCCGCATCCTACCAGGAGACTCCCTACTCCTTTCTGGGCAACATTCATCCCAACCTGCAGAGGCAGGTGCGCGACCAGATCGCTTCGCCGCGGTTCGTCGGCGGTGACACGATGAATTTCTGGATAGAAGGAACCCCGGACGAGCTTGCGGCGGCGATCGAACAGTGGGACTTCATCCTGATCAACGACAGCGAGGCGCGCTTGCTGGCGGGAGAATACAACCTGCTTAGCGCGGCGAGAAAAATCCAGGAGATGGGCCCGCAGACGGTGGTCATCAAGCGTGGCGAGTACGGAGCAATCCTGTTCCGGCCGGAAGGTTACTTCATCGCCCCTGGCTTTTTGCTGCAAACCGTGTTCGATCCGACGGGCGCAGGTGACTCGTTCGCCGGGGGCTTCATGGGGTATCTGACCGAGCAGGGGATAGAGAGTCTCGACGATGCGTCGCACGCCCATCTCCGCAAAGCCATGATCTACGGCTCGGTGATGGGCAGCTTTTGCTGTGAACGATTCGGCGTGGAGAAGCTGCGGAACTTGACACGCGACGATATCGAAAGACGGTATCGGGAGTTCAAGGCGTTTACCGAGTTCTAGGCGCACCGCTTGCGCAACTTCTCAGGAAAGATCACACGAACGCTCAACTCCCCGATCTCTTCCCGGGTTTATGACGGCGATTGATTTGCACCGGCCGGGGGCAAGTGACCGTGGCGCGCAAGCAGCGACTCAGTCAGATCGGGCGTCTACAATAGGGGGCCATGCAGGACTGGAAGGCCAGTGCTCTCGTGGTGGTTTTGCTGCTATGGGCGGGAATTTTGTTTGGGGTGTCGTTCCTTGCGACACCCGCTAAGTTTTCGGCGCCAAGTTTGACGCTGCCGGTGGCGGTAGATGTGGGAAGGTCGACTTTCGCAGTGCTGAATCAGGTGGAGTTGGGCTGTGCCGTACTCAGCTTGGGGTTGCTGTTGGCGGGAGCGTCGCGAGCTTTCGTGGTGCGGTTGGCTTTGGGCTTGGCTGCACTGGGATTGCTTCTCGAGACGCTTTGGTTGCTGCCGGCGCTGGACGAGCGTGCACGAATTGTGATCGACAGTGGCACACCGCCGGCTTCGAGTCTGCACGATGTATATATCGGGATCGACGCTGCGAAGCTTGTTGCGCTTCTTCTGGGAACGGTCGTTCTGCTGCGTCCCGACGAGCAGCGTCAGCGCCAGTAGGCGAGGACAAGACCGAAGAGGAGGAGGCGCGTGAGGTCGAAACCGGCGTTGATGGCGACAAGGCCCCAGCCCTTCTGTTCCCACGCGACCCGCCCCATTTGCAGAGGCAGGAAGAAGCCCAGCCAAGTCCACACGGCCCCCTCGATGCCGTAGACCCACGAGGGTTCGTCCGCACCGACTCCCCAGATGGATGGCCGCCAAACCTCGATGCTGTGCGCAAGCACGAAGGCAATCAGCAGCGAACCGAGAATGAAGAGGCTCATTGACTTGGCCATCGCGCCGCCTGCTGGCTGTTCCATGTCCTCGATGCCCATTTGCTTTGCCCAGGCCTTGCCAAAGACCGGACCGAACCACAGAAAGCCGATCGGCACTGCGGCGGCAACGCAGGCCACTATGGCGAGATAGTTGATGTTGATTTCGGGCTGCATTAGTGATCTCCTGGCTACCGGGGATGAACCATTCACAACGCATCCCCGCGGACGGCAGTCGTCATGTTAGCGGTTGCTGATGGAACTCGTTCGCCTCGGCCTATGCAGATTCCCAGATCCGTGAAAACGTGGTTTTCTGACTCCGCAGTAAATGCGGCGTGCCGAGCCGCTGCTTCTCGAATTCGTGATGGCTGCAACCTATTACGGTATGGTGGGGAGAGGATCGGGTAAGGGTTTGCGCGGCAACTTCTCTTCGTGGTTGGCGGCGAGGTAGACGAAGGGGGCGATGACGACCACGACTTGCATAAGGTCACTGGGTTGTGCGCGATCGTAGGCATCCATGTTGGAGTGGTGGGTGCGGGTTTCGTATTCGACGGGGTCCTGGATGAACTGAATACCCGGCAATCCGACAGCGTCGAATGAAAGATGGTCAGTGCCGGGGCTCCAACCGAGGGGAACGCCGATCAACATCTCATACTGCGGCTCGACCAGATGAGCTGAGAAATGGCTTCGCGACCAGCCCTGACCGAACGGCCCCCAGCGTTCAAGCTCGACATTTTCAGCGCCCCATTATTCAAGCCGCGAGACGGCCCACCTGGCGGATGCATCGAATCCGGGTGAGTTGGTGATGCGGGGTCCGTAGACTTCGACGAGTTGAAAGAGGTGGTCCATCACCTCGGTGTGGTGGAAGCCTCCTGCTTGATGCGGTGGATGACCTCGCGGTCGACAGCGTCACTCGCCAGGATGTCGGGCACCGCGGAAAGAACTACGATGATGCCAAGAGACGATACGATGCGAGGCATGCCGATCATGCTTCGCCGCTAAAGCTCGAGTTCGTCGTTGTAGATCATGTCCTTGAGCTTGAATCTGCGCCTGATGTTCGTCTGCCCCATTTTCATTTGAAACTCGACGTCCTTGTCGGCAAGCGTGATCTCATGTGCGCGGGGGAAAGAGAGAACGACCTCGGCTTCCTGCTCGCCGCCGCGGATCCGGAAATCCTCCAGAGAGATGTTCTCCTTGTTCTTGCGCTTCAAAAACGAGCCTTGTTTGAAGCGCTCGGGGTTCCGCTGGCCCATTTGAGCCATGCGGCCGGGGAAACCGCTGACAGCGATGACGTAGTGTGTCTCGGCGCGGTTGATGAATGCTCGGCCGTCTTCGGCGGTGCCTGCTTCGTTGCCGTAGCGGGCTTTGACAAGCGCCTCTTTGACGGGCCGTGCGCTCAACCAGCGGACGACGAAGTTGCGCTGCATTCCACCGCCGCCTCCAGGGCCGCCGCCACCGTAGCTGCCGGGCACGCGAGTGCCTCCCCCAGCACCGGCTCCGGGGATGCCGCCACCAGCGCCGCCGAAACCACCGCCACCAGCGCCGCCTCGACCTCCTCCACGGCCTCGACCCATGCCGCCTCCTCCGCCGCCCATCGATATCGAGACGGTACGCGCCCAGGGAGAATTGGTGAGCATCTTGGTGACTTCCTTCTCGCTCCATTGCAGGAAGTCCTTGGTGATCCAGAAGTCCGCGGCGAATCCAACGGACGTCATCAGTCCGAGTAGCAGCAACAGTCGCAAGCCAGCAATGGCCATCGTGTCCTCCTTGGAATGCTCCAAGCCTTTTTACACCCGCTCGGCGTCAAGCGCAATACGTTCGAACATAACACAGGCGACACATTCGCGAGACTGGTTACGATGTAATATCCATGTAAAGAAGCGGGCGGAAGGCCCTGCCGTAATGATGCTAATCTGAAGCCTCCGCTCCCGGCCTGCCTGTATTCCCCGATCCGGATGGTCGAACCTCGTTTATCGCGCGGCCTGCGTGATCTGTTGCCCGACGCCATGCTGGCTCGCCAGCGGATGATCGATACGATCCGCGGCGTTTACGAACTCTATGGGTTTTCACCCTTGGAAACGCCGGCAGTCGAATACCTCGATGTGCTGTCCGGTTCGGCCGGGGCCGAAGCACAAGGACAGATCTTTGAGGCAACGAACCCCGAAGGCGAGCAACTCGGCCTTCGATTCGACCTGACGGTTCCGCTCTCACGCGTCGTGTCGCAGTATCAGGATCTGATCTTCCCGTTTCGGCGTTATCAGGTATCTCCTGTCTGGAGAGCGGACAAGCCGGAGCCGGGCCGCTACCGGCAGTTCACGCAGTTTGACCTGGACTCGGTTGGTGCGGAATCGGAGGTGGCTGACACCGAGATCATCGCGGCGATGTGCGACACACTGGACGCGCTCGATGTAGGTCCTTATCTTGTCCGTTTTTCGAGCCGCAAGATTCTCAATCTACTACTCGAATACGCTGAGATTCCCCAAAGCGGCGGCCCCGCTGTCTTTCGCATTCTCGATAAGCTCGACAAGATCGGACTCGGCAAAGTCAAGCTTGAGCTGACGTCGGGGTATACGGATGAGTCCGGAGCTCCGATTTCGGGACTCGGTCTCTCCGCCGGGCAGGTCGAAAAGATCGAGCGCTTTCTGAAGATCAAGGCCGACAGCCGGAGTGAAGTTCTTGAACTCCTTCGTGCTTTGTTCGGCGGCGTCGACAACGCTCAGCAGGAGATCGACGTTGTCGAGCGCATCTCGTCTCACCTTGATGCGCTCGGCTATGAGAGCAATCGGGTAGTGGTGGATCTTGGCATTGCGCGGGGTCTTGCTTACTACACTGGGCCGGTCTTCGAGGCGGTGCTGCTTGACGCGCAGCAGTTCGGTTCGGTCTTCGCCGGCGGACGATATGACAATCTGGTCCGGCGCTTCACCGGACGGAGCATCCCGGCAACCGGAGCCTCGATCGGCGTAGATCGGCTGCTGGCGGCCCTCGTCGAACTCGACCGTGTCGAGCAGCGCAAGACCAGTTCTCAGGTCCTTGTCTCTGCGATGGATCCGGCGCTGATGGGAGAGTACCTGCAGATCACGTATGAGCTGCGACGAGCGGGCATACGAACCGAAATGCATGTGGGCAAGCCGAAACGGCTTGGCAAACAGCTTCAGAGGGCTGATCGCCTCGAGATTCCCTACGTAGTCATCATGGGCTCGGACGAAGCCCAGCGCGGCGTCGTCACTGTGAAAGAGATGCTGGTGGGCCGCAGGAAGGCGGTCGAGGTCAGATCCCACGACGAGTGGAAAGCGGGGCGGTTCGGCCAGCAGGAGATCGCCCGCAAAGACCTCGCGAAGACCTTGCGGCTGCTGCTCGACGGTTGATCGACTCAGCGGCCAGGTGTATATTCTCCTGACCTTGTTCTTCAGCGTTATCCTTCTGATGGCAAGCAGACCACCCTCACCTTGGCTCTGTTGTTGGCGGTGAGCATGGTGGAGGGTTCAGATTTCCGTAATGTCATCGTGGACGCAGGCCGTTGGCAACCCTGAATAACAGCAGCTCTTTCGGTCAGGCGGAAGTTCGGCATTCTTTTTTCTCGCACCTGGGACCCGAGAGACCTTGGGTGGAGCGAGACCCCTACACAAGTGAGGCACAACTCGAAATCCCTCCCGATTGCCTTTGCCAGTACCGGGAATGCCCCAGGGCGATCACAAACTCACGAAAGACTTGTCTGCCATAGCCGTACGGTCGGCGCCGGCTACCGGCTGATTCACTTCGAACCGGCTACTTCGATGACAACGTCATAGAGAATTTCAACGTAGTCCTGAAAGGGTTCGACGTAGAGGTACTCGTCCTTGCCATGGATGCCGCCCGCGAGGTCCCAAACGGCCCGGGCCGGGCCAAAGCCATAGGACTCGATGCCGGCGGCGCGGAGTTGCGCCGAGTCGGTCGCGCCTGTGGACATGCGAGGCAGAATGAGAATGCCCGGATAGCGCTGATCGAGCACTTTTTCGAAAGCTCGGAAGACATCCGACTTCAGTGACGAAGGCTGGTGCTTCGGGCGCGTGACGGGGTGCGGCATGAGGTCGACCTTGGGCTCTTTCATGATCCGCTTGAGTCGGGGGAAGAGTTCTTCGGGATCCTCGTGCGGCAGTGCGCGGATATCGACGGTGGCCTCCGCTTCCGAGGGGATGACGTTCTTGAGATAGCCGCCCTTGACGATCGTCGGTACGATCGATGTACGGATCATCGAGTAGAACACCGGGCTGATCTCTCGTAGCTTCTGTTGCGTTTCGGTACTTGGGTTCGCCTTGAGAACCTCGTTGTAGACCGCGGCTTCCTCGGGTGGCGCGTGTTCGGCAAGTCGGCGGAAGTACTCACGTGTCGTTTCGTTGAGGTGAACGGGGGTTTCGTATTCCGACAGGCGGCCAACAGCTCGCGCGAGCGCTGCAACGGGGTTGTCCGGCAAGGGAATCGAGCCATGGCCGGAAGTGCCCTTGGCTTGCAGGTCGACGCGGCGGGGTGTCTTTTCGGCAGTCTGGATCTCGAAGCGGACGTGCTTGAACCGGCGATCGAAGACGCCTGCTCCGCCTTCGTTGATCGCAAACTCGGCGTCAATGGCTTTACGATGATTTTCGAGAAGATAGGTGATCCCGGCGAGCCCGCCGGCTTCTTCGTCGGCGACGCCGAGGAAGATGACGTCGCGGTCGAGCGGGACCTTGTGCCGATGCAACAGAAGCAGCACCTGTAATGATCCTGAGACGACGCCTTTGTCATCGCCGGTGCCGCGACCGAAGATGATGCCGTCTTTGACAACACCGCCAAAGGGGTTGAACGACCATTCATCACGTTCGACGGCTACGACATCGAGGTGCCCGAGCAGCAGAAGGGGCTTTCTCTTTCCGTTGCCCTTGACTCGGGCGACGATGCTGGCGCGGCCGGGTTTCGCCTCGAAGATTTCTGACGGGATGCCATCGGCGTCGAGCTTTTTCTTGAGGTAGTTCGCAGCGAGGATCTCGTTGCCCTCGGGCTGCGATGTGTCGAGCCGAACAAGATCGACGAGGGTTTCCAGCGCTTCTTGACGAGCTTGGGGCCAGTCCGGCGTTTGTGCTGCGGCTGGCAGCAGGAGGAAAAGTAGAAGGGTTGGTCGGAATACGAACACTCTGAAGGAAACCTCCTTGTCCAGGATAAACGAATGTGGCGAGTTGGCTAGGCGAATAACTCATTCCGGGTTGGATCAGCCTGTGGGCTGGAAGTGTTCGATGGGTCAGTCCCGTTCTGCATGCGGTTCTTCGGAATCACCAGTTCCGCAACCCGTCACAAGGATTGAGACCGCCTCCTCCAGCCACCCGGAGTGCCATTGATGCCCTCTCTGTGGGCCATCCCGATAGGCGTGGGGAATCGCCAACCCGACAAGCAAATTGTGCATAGCCGTGTGATGCGCCCGGAACGCTCCTGCATAGCCGGTCAGGACCAAACGGCATCGTTGCCGAAGCATGGCCGCCCGGGAGCGAATCAGTCCAGTGATCCTGTATTGCTCGAAGTTCGCTTGTCCGCCGAAGATCGGCTCCATTCCGAACCTGTCAGGGGCATCTTGCATCAGAGGAGCGTCCCAGGCTGCCGCCTTGTCGAAGACTTCGGGATGGCGCAGCAGCAGGGACCACGCGCCCCACCCGGACTTGGAAAACCCGACCAGCAAACGTCCATCGGGGCCGGTCTCGATGGGATAGGAACTCTCGACCAGGGGAAGAACGTCCTCCAGCAGGTATTTTTCCTGTCGCAAGGACATATTGGCGGGGTGATCGGCATACCATGGCAATGTCGAGAATGTCGGCAGTGCCACAACTAGGCCGTAGCGGTCGGCAATGTCCAGCTTCCGTATTTCCTCGGCCGGGTCGCCCCATCTCGTTTCGGCGCCAGCCTCGACCGGAAGCACGTAGAGGGTCCTCATGGGGAGGTCGATGTCCTTGCGCTTGGGTGTGAAGACACGTACGGTCGTCTCGCCGGTTTGTCGAGGGCTCCGCATGACGTGGACATCCTCGGCTGCTTCGAGGGCTCCCGCAGCCATGCAGGCAAGCAACAGTACAAGCCTGGCCGATGGGCATCGACGCTGATGCGATTGACGGAGGCCGGATTGCAAGAGAGGAGGAAACCTCTTTCTCCAGGATAAGCGACGGTGGAGGTTTGTCTATGCGAATAACTCCTTGATACGCGCTGCGACGATTTCGTGCTCGCCGGGCTTGAGCATCCACATGGAGATGCGCAGCCCCTCGGGGTTTTGCGAGACGGCGATCGCCGGTTCGCCCTCGCGCAGTTTCTTGACCGCATCGCCGGGTGTGAGACTTTTCGCGGCGGCATCCCAGCGAACGAGGACGTGGGGAACGCGATTGGCGATGGCCGGAATGTGCAGTTCGGTCTCGACTCCATCGACCCCGCCCACCGTCCGGATGACGTGCTCGGCGCGGGCGTCGAGTTCGCGGCGCTCAGCGTCATGATCGATGCTGTGGTAACGCTCAACGGCGGCGAGCAGGCCCATGATCTCTTCCTTGCCGACTTTCATGCCCCGCCCAACGCCGGCGCGTGGGCTGCTGGCCTTGAGCGCGGCGGCGACAAGTTCGGCGTCGCCGAGCACTAGGCCGCTGGCCTGCGGTCCAAGTAGCCCCTTACCGCCGGAGAAGACGGCGAGATCGAAACCTTCGTCGATGTACTGGCGCAGCCGGCTGACGGGAGGAACATCTGAAGCACAGTCGTTCATCGTGGGGATGCCGTGTTTCTTGCCGATCCCGATCCACTCGGCTCGCGAGATCCGGCCACTGGGTTCGGCGACGTTCAAGAAGAACATCATGGCCGTGCGCTCGCTGATGGCCTTCTCGAGCTCTTCTCTCGTCTCGACCTCGACGGGTCTGGCGCCGGCCATCCAAATCTGAGTGTCGAAGCCAAAGCGATGGCTTTTCTGGATGATGACTTCGTTGGGCATGCCGGTCGTGTCGGGTAGTTGGCGCAGCTTCTTGTTGTCGCCCCGTGTGACACAAGCCGCGGTCCCGACGGTCAGGCCGGAAGCCGCCCCACAGCAGATCATCGCGCCGGGAACGCCAATAATCTCGGCGATGCGCTTGCCGACCTTTACCTGCAGTTCGGGTAGATCAATGAAGTTTCTGGATGCCTCGACCATCGCGGCGACGACCTCCGGTGGCATGATCGAGCCTCCGAGAACCGTCACCACACCGACTCCGTTGATGACGTGCCGTACGCCAAGGCTTTCGTAGGTAACCGTGCTGGTGGTTCCGCCGATCGGCGACCGGGGGGACTCTCCGCAACTTACGAGCCCGGCAGCAGCCGCCCCGGTCGTGGTTGCTTTGAGAAAACTTCTGCGTGTTCGAGAACGTTTCATGGTCAGTATCCTGCCGTTGTCCGGCTATCAGAATGTAACGCATCAGGCGTCCAGGCTGTTGATCCGACCGCAATCCGCGCAGGAATGGAAGTCTGACGAGGGAATCCGGTAGCGGGTGATTCATCCAGCGTGTCCGAAGTTCGACACGGCGAGGAGCGGCCATCATCAGCGGATGTCATGGCGGGGTGAGCGGGTTTGCCGTATCTGTCGTACCAGTGCCAAAGAGCTCGCGGCCCCTGATGTCCACCGCTGAAACGGCAGGCTTCCCTCTCTTGCCCGGCAGCGTTGCGGGTGCTCTTTGTCGAGGCGGTTCGGCGTGCAACGCTGTCTCGGCGTAGGGTCTGTTTGCGGACGGGCTGGGACAGGCCGACGGGGCCTTGTGCAACGAAATCACGGTACACTTGACGTTTGGCCGTTTTGCCGAGATGAGCCTCACGACCGATATCGGACGTCGAATCGAGTTGGTCTCGATGGACTCGCACTTCCACGAGATCTCGATCGGGCTCTATCGCCAACAAGGAACGCAAGGTCCCGAGTTCCTCGTTCACACGTACAGCGGCCTTGACGGTGCTCGAGAGCGGGTAGAGTTTGTAACGCGGACGATGGTTGTGCTCGGCGGCATGGAGGCGGTAGAGGGCGATGGCCGGCGGGCGAGGTTTGCGTGCAACAGCTCACACGATTTCGCCTGCAGGCGAGTTTTCCTGGAATCTTGCAAATGGGACCCTGCCGTTGCCGTGGAGCCGAAGCCGTTGACGATCTTCGACAGGAAGTCGGACGGAAACGTCACCGTCTCGAGCCTCGTCGATGGCGCATACCGCGTCACCGGAGAGTTGAAGAGCGATCGGGCAAAGAAGCGCCGGACCGCCATTGGCGCCGGCCTTGTGAAGCTCGGAGAGATGGAATGGCTCGAAGGTGACGAGGAGCGTTTCGCATTTCCTTGCAGGCACTCTCACGATAAACTGGTGGGGTTGCTGCTGATTCGCGCGTTGAATGTCAGGGGCGTTGAGCGCGAGCAGCAAATGGCTTTGGCCCGGGGACAGTTGCTGGCTCCCAGCGCTCAGAAACAGTAGACCTCTACGTTATGACCGGACGCGAACGAGTCCTGGCTGCCTTGCGGCGAGAGCCGGTCGATCGTACGCCGGTTTGCAACCCAACCTCGGTGGCAACAGTGGAATTGATGGATCTGGTCGACGCGCCTTTTCCCGAAGCGAATCGCAATCCTGAGATGATGGCTCGCCTCGCCGCCACCAGCTACACCGAGCTGGGCTTCGATTCCATCATGCCGGTCTTCACGATCATCCAGGAGTCATCGGCCTTGGGCTGCAAGATGCAATGGGAACAGAAGGACAACTGGCCCACGGTCAGAATGCGTGAGCCGATCTGGGTGGAACCTGACGACATCAAGCTGCCCTCGGACTTCCTCACGCACAACGACACGAAGTGCGTGACCGAAGCGATCAAGATCCTGAAAAAGCAATACGGCGACGAAGTGGCGATTATCGGCAAGACGATGGGACCCTGGACGTTGGGGTATCACTGCTTCGGCGTGGAACCGTTCCTGTTGATGTCGCTTGATGATCCCGGCAAGACGAAGTTATGTCTTGACCGCATGAAAGAGGCGACGGTCGAGTACGGGAAAGCACAAATCGAGGCTGGTGCTGACGCCCTGACGCTGCCTGATCACGCGACCGGAGATCTGGTGAGCGGCGAGTACTACAAGGAGTTCCTGCTCGATCTCCATATCGAGATGGTGGAAAGACTGCAGGCGCCGTTGATTCTCCATATCTGCGGCAAGACGCTTGACCGCATGGACTACATCGCGCAATCGGGCATGGCGGCTTTCCACTTCGACTCGAAGAACCCGCCGAGCGAGTCAATGTCGATCGTGAAGGACCGGATCGCCCTCGTCGGCAACATCAACAACCCGGAAACTCTTTTCGCCAAGGGGCCCGAGGAGGTCCGCCAGGAGGTGTATCGCAACCTCGAGGCAAATGTGAACTTGATTGGTCCCGAGTGCGCTATCCCGCTCCAAACGTCGATCGAAAACCTCAAGGAGATCCCCAAAGCCGTCAAAGAATGGCATCGGGACCACTCGACGCCAAACTGAGGAACAGCGGCGCACGGGCATGGCTTCCATCAACGACATCGCGAACGAGTTCGTCCGCAACGAAATCGAGGAGTACCTGGAGCAGCCGGACGAACGCGAATCCGTTATCGAGACATTCGCGAAGTGCAGCTCGCAGATGCAGGCGATCGGTGCGGCTCTCATTGACGGACAGCACAAGACCGTCGATAAGCTGACACAGAAGGCGCTGGCGGATGGCGTGCCGGCACTCGAAGTGATGGACGACGGCTTGATCGCGGCGATGCGGATCGTGGGCATCAAGTTTCGCGAGAACTTCATCTATGTGCCGGAAGTGTTGAGTTGCGCGCGGGCCATGAAGGCAGGCATGGCGCACATCGAGCCCATTCTTTCCGCTTCGGGGATCGAACCCATCGGCCGTGTCGTGATGGGGACGGTCAAGGGCGATCTGCACGACATTGGCAAGAACCTCTGCATCATGATGCTGAGCGGCGCGGGATTCGAGGTGTTCGACCTGGGCGTGGATACCTCCGCCGACGAGTTTCTGGAGGCGGTGGAGGGGCACAATGCGCCTCTTATGGGGATGTCAGCGCTGTTGACGACGACCATGCCGAACATGGCGGTGACGATTGAGACGTTCATCGACGAAGGTATCCGCGACGACGTGAAGATCATGGTCGGCGGCGCGCCCGTTAGTCAGGAATTCGCTGACGACATGGGTGCCGACGGCTACGGAAAGGACGCCATGGAATGCGTCGCTCTCGCCAAGCGGTTGGTCAGTGAAAAAGTGGATGCCGTGAGCTAACCTCGCTCATGACAAAGATCGACAAAGAGGAATACCAGAAACGTCTGGACCGGATCTCCACGATATTCGCAGAGATGATCCAGCACGCCGACGAGCTGTCGACCCAGCGCTGTCCCTACAAGAACCGTTTCAATCAATGTACGGCGAAGTTCGGGTGTCGCAATCAGCAGAAAACTACCCAGGGCGAGTTGTTTCTATGTGTCGGAGACGACAAGCTGGACTATCGCAGCGCTTGGGAAACTTCCTGAGCACGAGGCAATTGCCTGAAGCTGTTCCCGTCACGACTTGATCTGATATTCCCTGTCTCATCAATCAGGGCTGAACAGATTACGGTTGGATGACACTCAACAGAACATCATCAAGAACAAGCCGGGCTTGTTGAAACCGGCACAAACGTCCGGCATCGCCTCGCAAGTCTGCCAGATGCTGATACGGCCGCGCGCGGCAGCTTCTCAGCTTTACAAGCCGAATGGACACGAGTTTCGCCAGACCAACGGGCCGGCGATGGCAATCTCCTCCTAAGCAGTCTCTAACTCACGGGAACCCAGCGCAAACAAGCAGGCATTGGGACACTGAGGACTTGTCCCGTCGGAGTGAGCTTACCCGTTTCCTGGTCAACCGAGAACGTAACGACGTTGCTCGTTCTTTGGTTCTCGGCAAAGAGATACTGGCCCGTCGGGTCCAGGTCGAAGTTGCGCGGTGTCTTTCCCTGCGTCGAAACCTGTTCGATGGCCGTAAGCATGCCGCTGGCTTGGTCGATCGAAAAGACGGCGATTGAATCATGTCCGCGGTTCGAGCCATAGAGGAACTTGCCCGAGGGATGAGCACGCACCTCGGCGGTATGGCTGGTCTCCGTGTAGCCTTCAGGAAGCGTGGAGATCATTTGGATCTCTTCCATCGCTCCGGCCTCGGCGTCCCAGGTAAACGCGGTAATGGTATTGCCCATCTCGTTGATCGCGTAGCAGAACTTTCCCGACGGATGGAAGGTAAAGTGGCGCGGGCCGCCTCCGGCCTTGACCTTCGCTGACGGCGGGTCGTTCGGCTCGATCTTGCTTGTAGCCGGATCGGTTTTGAAGATAAACAGGTCATCCGTTCCCAGATCCGCGGTGATGACGAAACGGTCGTCCAGCGAGAAATTGACCGAGTGGGCGTGAGGCCCCTTCTGCCGTTGCTCGTTGATGCTGGAACCTTCGTGTTGCATGACACTGACCGCTTCGCTCAGCGTGCCGTCCGCGTTGACCTGGAAGGAAGCGGTGCTGCCGGCCCCGTAGTTGGCGACCGCCAGCATCCTACCCGTCGAATCGAGGTTGAGGTGGCACGGTCCGGAGCCCTTCGACGACACCTGGTTCAGCAGCGTCAGTTTCCCCGTCTCATGATCGATCTGAAACGAACTCACGGCGCCCTCGCCTTCGAAGTCTTCCGTGACGGCGTAGAGGTACTGATGGTTCGGGTGAACGGCGACGAACGAAGGATTGACGATTTGGGCCGCCAGGCCGATCTCGGTCATTTGGCCCGAGCCCGAATCAAAGCGCCAGGCGTAGATTCCTTCGCCTCCACCTTCTGCTTTCGTGTAGGTCCCGAAATATGCAAGATACTGTGGAGCGGCGGCTTCCTTGGATTCTTCCATTGATTCTGATTCGCAGCCGCCCCATCCGAGAACGAGAGTGAACAGAAGGCCGGCCGACAGGTAAGTGATGGGTTTTCTCATGCTGACTATATAAAGCGTAGTGAGCCGCGGATTGCAAGCCGCCATAGACGACGCACGCCCAGCCTGCATTTCTCACCACCCGACGGTCGAAGCACACGATACGACCGCCAGGACTTCGTTGCGCTTGCTTGCCGTGCTCAACGTACTGTTCAAGTACGCCTGCGCGCGCCCAGCGGCTCGCGCCTCGTCCTGGCGGCCCTCTCACGCACTTCGCCTCGCCGCGTGGTGAAAAATGCAGGCTAGAAGTTGGGTGGGAGAGCATTCGGTCCCTCAATCCGGACGGACGAAGAATGACACCTCTACTTTTCCGTCGTCAGAGACGACAGCAATCCGCAGACTCCCTCTTCATCGATAGGTCACCCAGATAGGGCTCGACCAAGCCAACTCGCCATCTTCCTGCTCGACTCGAACGTAGTACCAGTGCTCCCCTGAATCAGCATCATTGTCGACGTATTCGAACTCTACCTCTTGCTTGCCGGGCTCGACTTGGTAAATGTAGGCTGCATCACGAATGAGATGCACCGCTGATACCTCTCCGGTGCCTCGTACTCGGACGCTGATCGGCAGCCTCTCGCTGCTGGTGAAGTCTTCACCCATGAAATGTTCGCCGACGCGGAAGTCGAGGATGATATTGTCCGTCGCTCCGTAAGTGCGGCGCTGACGGATGGCGTCGTGGATGCTTTCTCGGCTGGTATCGGGCGTATAAACCATGGCGTAAGAGATATGCGTCGAATAGTGGTCTGAGCTGGCAATAGTTCCGATACGATAGCCCTTCTTCCAGGCGTTCCACACCATGCCCGGCTCCTGAAAACCACCTGGCGCTTCGCCCCCGCGGCCGTCCATGATGCCACGCGGGGCGTTCTTGTGCTCGTAGTTCTGCCGGGCGCCTTGGTAGATTTCGACCACCACGCCGACCTCGGGATCGTTGTCGGTCCAGTCAGTTCCCATACTGTTGGTGCCTGAAGTGTGCGGAATTGCCAGGCCGTTGGTCTTTTTCACCACGTCGTAGAGCAGCTTCGTGTCATTGCGGATGCCGCTGCCGAAACTCATGCTGTTGAAGGTCAGCAACTCGCCATCAGGGCTGTCGGGCAACATGAAGCGCGGGTCGATTCTCTGGAAAAATGGCACGATAGGATATTCGCGGTGCGTGTAGACCATGTTGCGATGGCCCAAGGGATTTCCGAGGTTTCTCTCGTAGCCATACAAGGTCGAGAAACGTTCCGGGAAATGGTACATGTCGGCCATCTTCTGAGTGATGAAGTTCCAATAGTCGGTGCCGCCGGCCTGATGGTCGGTGGAGGCCCCGAAATCCATCTCGGCGGCGTCGACCATGTACCGATAGAACTCGGGCAGCGTACCGTCATCCATGCCGCCTACGTCTTGTGACAACTCCGTGTGGCGGTGAAGGTCGCCACGCACGATCCGCAGAGTTTCGCCTCCGAGCTCGGTCCGATAATTGCGGATCGCACGCACGTCTTCTCGCTCGTTCGGATGCACTTCGAGTGCGGATGAAGGCGCCGGGCGGTAGAGGTTCAGACGGGGCTTGCCCCCCGGACCGGGCAAGGTGATCGATCCTGCAATGACGCGATTCAGAAGCGGCCGGCTCGCAAACGCCCAATTGCGGTTCTCGTATGGCCAAAACATCCACAGCCGCCCACCGGCAGAAGCCAGACCCATGCGTGTGCTTTTTCGGGCCCAACTGTCGGGCAGCACGATCGGATCGGACCACTGATCGACTGCGAGACGCGAGACCGCATACTCCCAGTAGATGCTGGGGCGATAGGCCATGCGGCTATAGCGCCGCTTGAAAGACATCCAGAGATTTCCATCCGGGTCGAAGTGGAGTAGTGGCCGGCTCTCGCCGGTCGCGCCCAGGGCCAGAGGGTCGTTGGGCTCGAACGCTGCCGGCGACTTCCAAACATTGTTATCAAGACATACGACCTCGATGCGCCGTGTTTCGCCTAGCGGCGTGCCGGGAGCACTGTCGCCGAGCGCCGCGCCGAGGTCCTTGCCCCAGTTGACTCCGCTGGTCTCCCAAGCGACCCACGGACGTCCCATGTCATCGACCGCCACGCTCGTGTGCGCCTCGAAGCGTTCATTCGTTGTTACCTGCCTCTCTGCACCGAGCCCATCGGCCCGCGAGAAACGCCGCAGATGGATATCGTAGTTGCCGTTGTAGCGGTCCCACGCAACCCAGACGGCTCCGCCGCCCGCGGCTACCGACGGCTCCCAGTTGTTCGCGGCGCTGTTGCTAACCGAGAGAGTCTCTGACCAGCGACCGCCATGCAGATATTTAAGCTTGACCTGAGAGTAACGGCCTTCCAGGGCCTGCCACACGACGTAGATGGTGCCGTCGGATCCTCGCGCGATGTGCGGCTCGATATCAGGCAGGGGATTGTCCGTCAAGCGATGGAGCTCACTCCATTCGTTGTCCTCCCAAGCCATGGCGTAGATATCCCAGTTGCCGTGGACGCCGTCGGCCAACTGTTGCGACCAGATCAGCCACGGTCTGCCGCCGCTGTCAGTCGCAATCTGGGGACGCCACAAATCTTCCGCGGCGCGGCCGACGGGAATAAGCCGCGTCCATTTTCCATCCTGGTAGCGCCGCAGGTTGAGCTCTTCGCGGCGGTCGTGATAGCTATACCAGGTCGTCCACAGGGTTCCGTCTTCCGCAGCGGCGATCGCAGGCGAATCATGTTGCCTCAACTCGGTGCCCGACAAGTCGGTCACCGGCGGAATGCGCGCGACGGTGGCGCGTCCATCGAGCTGCTCCTGCCAAACACCGAATTCCATTGCCATCGGAGCAAAGTTGAACTTGCCCTGCTCCGTACTGACTGCCACACGGGTGCCTGAAGTTCCCTTGCCTCGAACCAGTAACCCTTTCGGAAGCACAGCTTGTCTCATCGAGGGCCTGCCGCGTCCCGCCAATGAGGAGCCTTCGAGAATCCTGACCCTTTGGGTCCGAAGCGTCCATCCACCCTGAGGAAGCACACGATCCGGAGGCTCGAAACGGTACCCGTCAATGTCGAAGACTTCTCCGCCTTGCACCGACAGGTTGCCATTCCAGGAAACAGGCTGACTCGCACCGACTCCCAAAAGGATCAGCACTTGCCACAGATCCTGCTCCGGCGTCCCCCCGGGGTGCCAGGAAAACCGAGCCTGGTAGTCGAGGCCTTCCGCGGCGCGTTCCGTGAGGACATCCCGGCCACCGGCTTGCTGGGCAATCACTGCCGTTGGGGCCCAGCCGTTGAACCAAACGCCCAGCAGTGCCAAGAAACTCAACGGCGACAAAGGAAGAGCAAGCTTTTTCATTCTCAACAGGATTTCCATTCTTGTCTTGGCACGGCGCCAGTGTACATTCGCGTTGCTCCGAATGCTACTTCTGTTCGCTCTGAAACATTCACATCACCTCCACGGGTATGTGTCAGGGCTCTTCTATCCATTCTCAGACGTTGATTGGGCTGAATGAACGGCGGCCAGTGCCAAGTCCAGGTGTAAGGAAATGGCTGGGCTCTCCAAAGTGAGAATCACCCGCCGGAACGGCGCGGTGTAGGCGAAGCGAGTTTCGATGAGCAGTACGGCTATTCCTGCTACAGCAGCGGTCAGACTCGAACTGATTTTTACAGGGTTGCATCTTCTCCAAACATCAGGCAGGGAGCGCTCGGCTTGGCTTTGAACCCGGTCGGGAATCTCTCATTTACCAGCTTCATTGCGAAATTCGAACCGGTGGAGCTGGGCGGCTTCCGAAAATCGCCGTAGGACGAAGGTCAGAACATTCCGCCGTTCCGAGCGATTTCACCCGGCGGCGTCTTCACGACCTTCAGCGTCGTCTTTGCGGAGAAAGGAATGTTCGCCCTGCTTACGGCCGTGAGCCTCGTTGACTGGCGAATCTTCCCGAAGGAGCTTTTTGACCGGTCTTCACGCCCCCTGGCGGACATTCACCCAGGTATGAACATGGGGCGCTCCCCGAAAGTACCAGAGCATCGTCGGGCTCTCCAACTGCCAGACGTCCCAAACTTCATCGCTGCCGATATCCATGTTCTTGTAGAAGGACATCGACAGGGCCGGAATGCCTCCCGCGTCGCGAATCAGTTTCATGACCTCTTCGCGGTCTTCTTTGCGGAACGGCAAGATCAAATCGTCGAGCACGGCCTCGACAAGGCCCTTTTGGTCTCGTGAGAGCTCGCTCAGTGGAATTCCCGGAACCTCGCCCCGCTTGTTGAGCGCGATGGTCGCGGTGGCTTGCTCCGGCCTGGGGTCACCCAGCAGAGCCATCTGTCTCTGTTTCCCGTCGAGAGCCTGGTAGACCTCATTGGCTCGCTTGGCCTGATACCAGTAGACATTATCGGGGTGATGGGGTTGCTCATTGAAACTGTTCGCGGCGTGTCCGTACAAGATCGGCCCTCCGAACGCCGCGCCGTCGACCGAGTCACCATCACAGCGGGCCGTACAGTGACGCCCGGTGAGGACGAACTCGAACTGCCCGGTGCCCGGCTCTCCGAAAAGCGCGATCGAATAATTCTTCAGGCCTCCGGCATCCTCCTGGATGTGATACTCGACCTTGTCGTAGAAGTCTGGGTTGTGGAGGCCGCGGAAGATGTCCTGAATCATCGCCTGCTGGTCGGCCGAATAAAAGTCACCGATGCGATGCGGCGTGATGTGCCAGTTGTTGTCTATTTTGGAGCGCAGAGGGTGATCGAAGGGAAACGTCACCTTGCTTCTCTGTTCCGCGGACAAGCTGTCATAGAGCTGCGAGACGATGGTTTCCGATGATGAGGATGATGCCCCCGCAGCACCGGTCGCCAGCGCCAACGCGCCAAGTCCCGTGGTCTGTACGAATTGTCGGCGGTTCATCCGCCCGGATTGATCGTTATGCATGGCGCCCTCCCTCGACTAGACGATTTATCGCACGAACGTCATGCCGCGTCAAGCTCATGCTGACGATTCGTGGATCCTTCAACTTTTTCCGATCCTCGGAGAGGGGAAGGCGAACCGTTCAGACCTCGGATCGGTCGATCGGCTCAACAAAAACTATCGCTTACAATGGGCGTTGCATCGAACATGCCCCTGGTGATCAACGGAGAGCGTATCGAAGACGACGAGATCGCCCGCGAGGCTCAATCCTTGCAGCGGAGCTTCGAGCAGATGCCGCCGGAAATCCGCGAGACCCGGGGGCTCGATGCGGAGCAGTTCGAACGGAACCTGTGGGACTGGTCGAAAGAGAATGTCATCGAACGGGTCCTTCTGAGTCAGGAAGCCGACAAGGACACGGAGCCGGTTCCGCCCGAGGAGATCGACGAGGTTCTGGAGGAGATCAAGAAACGCCACGGAGGCAGTCAGCAGTTCAGCCTGAGCCGCGATGAGAATGAAATCCGACAGGACATCGAAACACGGGTGCGACTCGATCGCTTGATCGGCGAGGTCACGAAAAACGTGAAGCCGCCCCGAAACAAGGAATTGGCTGACTTCTACCGCAAGAACAAGAACGACTTCGCGGTGCCCGAGCAGGTGCGAGCAGCCCACATCGTCAAGAACGTCGATGACAAAACCGACGAGGCGACGGCGCGCGAAGCGATCCGCAAGGCCGAGGAAGAGATCGAGCGTGGCGTCCCTTTCGAGGAGGTCGCCGACCGTCACTCGGATTGTCCCGGCAACGGCGGCGACCTGGGCTACTTCACCCGTGGCCAAATGGTGGACGAGTTCGACGAAGTGGTCTTCAACATGGAGCCCGGCAGCCGCAGCACCGTCTTCCGTACCCCGTTCGGATTCCACATCGCCAAGCTGCATGACAAGAAACACGCGCAGATGCGCAACTTGCAAGAAGCCGGAGACGACATCAGGGAAGAACTGCTGCGCCGCAAGCGGACGAAAGCCGTGGAGGATTTCGTCGATCGCCTCAAGTCCCGGGCGGCCATTCAGGAGATTGTCACCGCGGAGGCGACCAACTTCGCGATCAAGTGATGAACAGCCGATTGCCGATTCACCCGCGGACCAGCGAGCCGGCCCCGTGTTGCGTGCCGAGCAAGGAACGCGCCGAGCGGCTGGCCGAATCACGCTATCTGACCGAGAGGCGCCCACGGGTCACGAAGGGTTCGACCGAGGACATGGTCAAGCTCGAAAGCGTCTGCTTCGAGATGGGCACGGAAACCGAGGACGGGTTCCCGGCCGACGGGGAAGGGCCGATCCGCGAGGTCACTCTCGACGGTTTCTGGATCGACAAGTACCCGGTGACGAACGAGCAGTTCAAGGAGTTCGCTGAAGCGGCCTCGTACAAGACGGAAGCGGAGCGCTTCGGATGGTCTTTCGTGTTCCACAACCAGTTACCGCGTGACCGCTACGGAGAACTTGTCGACGACACGGTCGCCGGTCATGAGTGGTGGTGCAAGGTGAACGGAGCGGATTGGGCGCATCCCGAGGGACCGGACTCGAACATCGACGGGCGTCCGCACCATCCCGTGACGCACATCTCCTGGAACGACGCGCTCGCTTATTCCAATTGGGTGGGCAAGCGCCTGCCAACCGAGGCCGAGTGGGAAGCGGCGGCGCGCGGCGGCTTGGAACAGAAGATCTATGCCTGGGGTGATGAACTCACGCCCGACGGCAAGCATATGTGCAACATCTGGCAGGGAGAGTTCCCCGTCAAAGACATCGCTGAAGACGGATACGCCGGTCCTTGTCCGGTAGACGCCTTCCCCGCCAACAGGCTGGGCCTCTACTCGGTGGCCGGCAACGTCTGGGAGTGGTGTCAGGACTGGTTTCACCCCAGCTATCACGTCTTCGCAACGACATCAAATCCCGTAGGGCCTGCGAGCGGCTCGTCTCGTGTGATGCGAGGCGGATCGTTTTTGTGCCACCAATCGTATTGCAATCGCTACCGCGTGGCCGCACGAACGTCGAACACGTCGGACAGCTCCACCATCAACCTCGGATTTCGCGGCGTCCGTGACCTGTGAATCGGTCGCAGCAACAGGCACTTGTCGACGGTTTTCATTCGGCCGGCTCTCGGAAAACCCTAGCCTGCATTTCTCACCACGCGGCGAGGCGAAGTGCGTGAGAGGGCCGTCAGGACGAGGCGCGAGCCGCTTGCCGCGCGCAGGCGTACTTGACAGTACGTCGAGCACGGCAAGCAAGCGCAACGAAGTCCTGGCGGTCGTATCGTGTGCTTCGACCGTCGGGTGGTGAGAAATGCAGGCTAGCCATCATCCATGGAGGGACTTCCGCCCCAACCTGACACTCACGCTTGACCCCTTGTGAGCGGAGACCCAACATAAAAGTGGGCATGGGACGGTTTCTCATTCTCCTGCTGACGCTCGGCGCATTCCCGCCCGCCGCTCTCAGCGAAACTGCGGCCGAGCAACTCCAAGCCATCCAGAATCTCGGTCTCGATCCGCAACAGTGCTTTCGAGTCCGCGATGTCTTTCTCGAACGCGAAGACATAAAGCTCTATTTCGTCGATGGCTACCTGATCTTCGCCGAGCCCCTGAAAGGGCGCACGTCCGCCGCTCTCTTCGTGGCTCACGAACCGACCGACCAGGGCGAGGTCTTACTCATACCGCCGAATGCGCGCGAGCGGCAATCACTGGTCCGCTTCACCTCCGAGCCGGCGCTGCATCAAAGATTTCGGACGGCGATGATGTTCTTCACCGATGACAGTGCGGCGGTGCTCCGCGCTTCGATCGAGGAAAGCGCGGGATCGCGGCTCGACACGAAAGCGGGAGCGGACTTGGCCCGCAAGTGGTCGTACCCGGCACACAACGTGCTGGAGGGCCTGTCACTGCGCATACTCTTCGACACGTTCTCGAACCTTCCTCTCAAAAACGGTTTCTTCGCGGCAGCCATCGGAGGCGGACCAGCGGGACGTTTCGACGTTGTGGTCGACCCGCGAAACCACGATCAGGTGACGATAGGGCAGACGGTTTGGCGTGATGGGCAGCGCTTCTACGAGGTATGGTCAAGATTTCCGGGACGACGTTTTCGCTCGGGCCAGCGGAAGCCGGTTCCGCATCGTGGTCATCTCGAAAACTACCGCATCGAAGCTCGTCTAGGAGCTGACCTCGAGATGCAGGTCTCCGCGAGCGCCGATTTTTTCACCGAAGGCTCAACTCAGCAAATCGTCGCGTTCGAGCTCTCCAAGCGACTCCGTCTGCAGAAAGTCCTGATTGACGACATCGAGGCGGAATTCATTCAGTTCAGCGAGCCGAACTCGAGCGGCGCCACTCTCCGCCACAACGATCTGATTGCGATTGTGCTACCTGGCCCCCCCGAAAGCGAGGCGAGGCGCCGCATCGAGTTCCACTACGCGGGCAAGGTCGTAAGTGATGCGGGCAACGGTGTTTACTATGTCGGGAGCCGAGGCTCCTGGTATCCGCGGCGGGACAATCCTTTTACCCATTTCGAACTGGTATTCCACTATCCGGATCAACTCGACCTCGTAGCGACCGGAGACCTGGTGGACAGTTCGACGTCCGACGGAATGCGGACGTCGATTTTCCGGACGGCTTCTCCGATCAAAATGGCGGGATTCAACCTCGGGACATACGCCCGCGCGCACCACGATATCGGCGATTACCGAGTGGAAGTCTGCGCCAACAAGAAGGTAGAGGAGAATCTGCGGCCGAGGACGAGGATGCCGATCATCTGGTCTCCTCCCCCAGCGGGCTCTCGCCGCTCATCGCGGCGCAGATCACAAGACGCACTACCGACGATCGTCACTCCGACTCCGCTCGACGGGATGCCCAGCCTCGTGTCGCGCCTGGAATACGTGGCTTCCGACAGCGCAGAAGCGTTCTCTTTCTTTCTCGATCGCTTCGGGCCTCCGGCTTCGTCGAAGATCGTCATCTCGCCCATTCCGGGAAGCATCGGACAAGGATTTCCCGGGCTGGTCTACGCCTCGACGCTGAGCTACTTTCGTCCATCTGATCCGCCGTTGGCGCGCCGTTCTCAGGAGGAACAGCTCTTCTACTCCGAACTGCTGCGCAGCCATGAGATCTCTCACCAGTGGTGGGGCAATGTCGTCACACACCAGGCTGAGCAGGACAAATGGCTCATGGAAGCACTGGCGACCTATTCTTCTCTGCTCCTTCTCGAAAAACGGCGCGGGCGGGAAGCGCTCGACCGCGTGCTGGCGACGTTCAAAACAAACCTGCTGTCGCGCGACGCCGATGGAGAGACAATCGAGAACACAGGCGCCATCGTGCTCGGTGACCGACTGCGGTCGTCACGAGCCCCCGAGGCCATGCGCATCATTGTTTACGAGAAAGGCGCCTGGATCATGCATATGCTGCGCGGGGTCATGGGCGACTCCAACTTTTTTGCCTTCCTGCGATCACTCTGCGAAAAGTATCGGTTTCGATCGACCGACACCGAGAGCTTCCGAACTCTGGCCGCAAAGTTTCTTCCGAGGGATAGTCCTGATCGCCATCTTCAAGACTTCTTTGACCAGTGGGTATACAGCAGCGGTATCCCCACCTTCCATGTGGATTTCGAGACGAAAAGCACCGGCAGGGAGTTTCTCGTGACGGGACGGCTGCATCAAGAAGACATTCCCGATTCGTCCAGCCTGATCGTGGCGCTTCAAGCACAGTCGGCCGAAGATCCGGGAGACGAGCGCTTGGTTTTTACGGAAGGCGCGGTTACGGAGTTCGAGTTCACGACTCCGAGGAAACCCACCGAGATCAGGATCGACCCGCGAAGATTTATCTTGATGAACCGGTAGTGCGCCCCGTATGGCGCGGGGACGGTTGATTCATCCACCCTTTCAGGGAGAAGCAGCTCTTCATGGCATTTCGGCTGGCGTCGTCATACGAACCCCGAGGAGATCAGGGTGCTGCCATCGAGCAACTCGTCCGGGGAACCAACGACGGTGAACCGCATCAGGTCCTGTTAGGCGTCACGGGATCAGGCAAGACCTACACCATGGCGAAGGTGATCGAGGCCACGCAACGGCCCACGCTCGTCATGGCCCACAACAAGACACTGGCGGCACAACTCTATCACGAGTTTCGGAACTTCTTTCCCGAAAACGCCGTCGAGTACTTCGTCAGCTACTACGACTACTATCAGCCAGAAGCCTACTTGCCCGCCTCGCAAACCTATATCGAGAAGGAAGCCACCATCAACGACGAATTGGACAAACTGCGCCTCTCGGCGACACGGTCATTGTTCGAGCGGCGCGACTGTCTGATCGTTGCGAGCGTGAGTTGCATCTACGGTCTCGGATCTCCGGACGCTTACTACGGCATGCTATTGATGCTTGAAAAGGGCGCGCAAATCTCTCGTGAAGAGATTACACGCCAGTTAGTCAAGATCCTCTACCAACGGCGTGACGGCGAGTTCAAGCGCGGCACGTTCCGCGTCATCGGGGATGTCATCGAGATCTTTCCGACCTATGACGACTATGCCTACCGCATCGAGCTGTGGGGCGACGAAATCGAGAGCCTGTCGCAGATCGATCCGCTATTCGGCCAAGTGCGACAGACCTTTCTGCGCGTGCCGATCTACCCCGCAAGTCATTACGTCATGTCGGACGACACGAAGAAGGGAGCGATCGAGAACATCCTGGCGGAGTTGAACGAATGGAACGCTCAACAAAACAGGATCGGCAAACCGCTCGAGGCGCAACGGCTTTCACAGCGTACCTTGTTCGATATCGAAATGATTCGCGAAGTGGGCTACTGCCACGGGATCGAGAACTACTCCCGGCACTTCTCGGGCCGACAACCGGGCGAACCGCCGCCGACGCTTCTGGACTATCTTCCCCAGGATGCCATGGTCTTCATCGACGAAAGTCATCAGACCATTCCCCAGGTCCGTGGCATGTATCACGGCGACCGTTCCCGAAAGACCGTACTGGTCGAGCACGGGTTTCGGCTGCCCAGCGCATTGGACAACCGTCCGTTGACCTTCGATGAGTTCGAGTTACGCGTTCATCAAGTCGTGTACGTTTCGGCGACCCCCGGACCCTACGATCTGACAAAGTCGGCGGGCGTTGTCGTCGAGCAGATCATTCGACCTACCGGCCTCATCGATCCCGAAGTTGAGGTACGGCCCGTCAAGGGTCAGGTCGACGATCTGCTGGGCGAGATAAGAAACCGCGCGGAGAAAAACGAGAGGGTGCTCGTTACGACACTCACCAAGCGCATGGCGGAGGATCTCTCGGAGTATTATCACGAGGCCGGCGTGCGGTGCCGCTACCTGCATTCCGAGATCGACACTCTTGAAAGGGTCAAGCATCTGCGTGACCTGCGCCGGGGAGAATACGACGTCCTGATCGGCGTCAACCTGCTGCGGGAAGGCCTCGATCTACCCGAAGTGTCGCTTGTCGCGATTCTCGACGCCGACAAGGAGGGATTCCTGCGGTCGGCAGGATCGCTGATCCAGACCATCGGGCGGGCCGCGCGCAATGTTCATGGCAAGGCAATTCTTTACGCCGATTACATGACCGACAGCATGAAGCAGGCGATCGGCGAAACCGAGCGGCGCCGCGCGCTCCAGCGGCAGTACAACGACGCCCACAACATTACGCCGCAGACCATCTCGAAACCTGTGGACATGAGCCTGGCGCACATCGTCGAAGCGGACTACCATACGGTACCCTCCGAGGAGGACACCGCCCGGTTACCCGAATCCGCACAGGAGATGGAGAAGCTGCTCGAGAAGCTCGACAAGCAGATGAAAGAGGCCGCCAAGGTATTCGAGTTCGAGAAAGCAGCGAAGATCCGTGATCGAATCAAGGCGCTGAAAACAAGGAAGCTGTTGTGAACCGTGGAAGCCAACCGTTGAGTCGACCTGATTCGATCGGACCGAACAGAGCCGGAAGAGCCTTGGTCCAGCAAACTCTTCCAGACACAGTGCTCATCGGGAGCGGTACTCTCAGCCAAACCACCAACAGACCTTGCGGCCGGCTTTGCCGTGCGGCCCCGGCAAGGAGGTTCAGCGGCTTGTCGATGATCGGTAAGGTCCTTCAGCTTGTGACGTTGACCATCGCTATTCCGAGTATCGGCGCCGCCGAGGCGGCCGAGCGACTCGATCTGAATACCGCCACCGCGGCGCAGTTGCGGGCACTACCGGGTATCGGGCCCGAACGGGCCGAGATGATCCTGCGCGTACGTAATAAAAGCGGTCCGTTCCGGTCCATCGAGGAGCTGATCGCGATTCCCCGCCTCACACGACGCCAGTTCGAGCGCCTCAAGAGAATGCTCTTCGTTGATCAAGAGCGGCTTGAACCGCTCCGCCCAAACCCACCGGCCGCGGTGCACTCCGGCTAGAGCACCGGACGCGTAAACGCCTCGGGTTCAAGTGCTCCCGGAGAAATACGAATTGAGTGGATCGCCCCCTTGAACCAGAACACACGGTTCAATCGGACGCCGATCGAGGTCCTTCCTCCCTCGAGGGGCGTAAAGGGAATCTCCGCCGACAGCTCCAGCTTGCCGTCAACATAGTTCTTGAGCAGGCCGTCGTCGACGACATAGGCAAGGTGATACCAGCGATCAGCCGGATGCAGCAACTCCGGATCGATCAGGGCCTTGTTGGCATCCCCCTTCTGAACAAAGCTGTCCAGATACCACCGGCCCTCCTCGGTGACGCGTGTTTCCAGCAGCACTCGCTCACCATCCGCAAAGCCGAAATGCAGAAAGCGCTGCTCCGCCGGCCCGTCAGAGGCGGGCAGGAACACCACTTCGAGGGTGAATGTGCGCAGACCTTGCAGCGGGTTGCTGTCGAGAAAGAACGCGTCGTCCTCACCATCGAAAAGGACTGCCGGGCCGGCGGGGCTGTCCGTGAGAGCTGGTTCGCTCGACATTGAGAGACCGACGGGCGGTGTCTCGAGAAAGTCCTTCAATACCCAGCTCACCGGCTCGGGATCAGCAACCGTGTCCGGCTCAGGAACGGAGCCGCAGGCCCATGACAGGGCGGCCACCCCCAAGGCGCTGCCATATTTCAAAATAGAAGTCGGCAGGGAACCGCATCGGCGGCGTCTGTTCGTGGATCTCATGGCGGTCCATTCTAACCCGCATTTCTCACCACCCGACGGTCGAAGCACACGATAAAAGGCCGTGATTCGTGTTTCGTGTCTCGTGATTCGTGAGAACCATGGGAGGGAGCTTGGTTCGCTCCAGAAGAAATGTCTGACGGCCAGTGAGCCGGAAAAGCCGTGTTTCGTAACTCGAAGGGTGAAAAAGGCGATTTAGTAAGTACGCCTGCGCGCGCCAAGCGGCTCGCGCCTCGTCCTGACGGCCCTCTCACGCACTTCGCCTCGCCGCGTGGTGAGAAATGCACGCTGACCGTTGACGATCTCTATGATCTGAGGTGTTTGTGACAATCCCGCGGCTTTTCAACGCTTGACCATCGTGTCCTCGACCACCTTTTCGACGGCTTGCAAAAGCTCGCGGGCACTTCGGATGCGGAACTGCGAACCGCCCCACTCCCTGACGGCTTTGCCCAAAGTGGTATTCCACGGATGCCAAGCGAAATTGAAGTAGAACACCGGTGCGCGCGGCGGGTCAAGCTGCGTGACGCGCTCCTTGGGAATCTTTTTGCCTTCCCAATGCTCGTAGCCAATAAAAACGATCGCATCCGCACGGTCATCGTTCCGTAACTCGTCGGACAGCAGCTCTGCGATAAAGTTCGACTCGCTGTCCCGGGCCAAGTCGCGGAAGTCCACGGTTGCCGGAGCCAGTTTTCGTACCGAGCTGCCCATCGCCTGAAAGTCGAAGTCGTCGCCATAGTCCGATCGGTAGAGGATTTTCTGATCCTCTTGGCTGTATGCAACCAGAGCAAATTCGCCGAATTCCGGCCGCCGGAACAGGTTGCGCATCACGGCCACCATCGGCGCGATCAGCCAGGGGCGCACGGTGGCCCGCCGCCTCGAACCCGTATCAAGGTTGAGGAACACCTTGAGATTCAAATCGCCTCCAGCCGGCGATCGATCGACAGGTTCTTCCTGACGGAACAGGTATGTCCGGGCCGGTCTGATTTCTCCTGGTTCCAGAGCCAAAGGAACGTCGCGGTCCCGCCGCCCTCGCTTGGCCTCGACATCCCAAGCCACGGAGCAATAGCGCCCGAACCGCTCTGTCAGATGCCAAGTGGCGCGATATGACCCCTCCCCAACGGCAAATGATCCACTCATTTCCACCGTTCCCTTGACGGTCTCCGGCACGGCCCCGGTCTCGACGAACTGCTCGATCGTTTCCGGTTGGGCGCTCTCGGGAGATATGGGCTCAACGACAAGCTGCATCCTCCAGACGGTCTCCGGCCCGATCAACTCCTTGAAGGGAATCTCCACCCAGTAGCCGGTATGCAATCGGAACTCCAGGTCCAGGCGCGGCTTGAATTTCTTGACCTTGCAAGAAAGCTGCTTGGTTCGGACGAAGGTGAGGTCGGGCCGCTGCTCCAGTTCGCGAATCAACGCCGTGTTGCCGGCTTGTCCGAGCACCGCCGTTGCTCCAAGGCAAAACACGATTGCCAGACGCATCAACCGGGCAATAGCCACTCCTTGAGCGGTCGGATGCTCCGGCTCACTCTTCTCCTTACCATGCGGGACACGGAGCCTGACAAGGCCGTCAAGACAAGGCGAGAGCGGCTTTGCGCGTGAAGGCGCGCCTGATAACAGATCGAGCACGGCAAGCAAGCGCAACGAAGTCATGACGTTTGTGCAAGAAAGGCCGGTGATTCTTGATTAGTGACCCTCTACCTATCCCCTTCCGAAAACACTGGTCACTGGCGACTGCCTACTAATGTCAAATAGCCTTACGGCGCGCTTCGACCATCAACGAAGGGGAAGCAGGATGGTCTCGATCTTTGAGAACAAATCATTGCGGGGGTTTCCCGACGAGTACGGACAGCACCTCACGAAACCGTCCTATAGACGGCCGCGCCGCCGCTGCGTTTCATCCTGGTCGCGCTGGGGCGAATTCATGCCCGACGACGGTTGGGTAACCGCGATTCCGGATCCCAGATGATCTCGCACTCAGGAAGCACGGCCTTGAGCCGCTCGTGACCCTCCTCGGTAATGAGCGTGTGATAAACATTGAGCAGCTCAAGCTGCTTAAACCGCCCCAACAGCCGCACGCCACGATTGGTTACATAGGTATTATCGAGGTTCAGAACACGAAGTTCCGCGAGCGCTTCCAAATGACACAGCCCGTCGTCGGTGACATCCGTGTGCTCGAGATTCAAATGCTTCAACCGGGTTAGCTCCCCGACGATTTCCAGGCCGGCGTCCGTGACGCGGGTACGCAGGAGGTCCAGTCCTTCCAGCTTCGTCAGAGCGCTGAGGTGGGTTAGTCCGTCATCGGTGAACCGCCCGTACTTCAGCGACAAGCTTCGCAGGTTCGTCAGCGACTTCAGGCTAGCCATCCCCTCGTCACCGATGTCGACGCTTGTCAAGTCCAGTCGTTCAAGACCTTTCAGCTTCTCCAGATGACGCATGCCCTGGTCGGTAACATCGGTGTATGCGAGACCCAGGTCTTCAAGCCAAGTCACCTGGCTCAATAACGCCAGCCCGTGGTCATTGATCGGCGAGCCGTTCAACGTCAGGCTGCGCAGCGCGGTCGAATGCAATAGATGTGAAAGTCCCTCTCCCTCGACGTAGGTGTTCCGCAGCGACAGGATTTGCAGGTTCGTCAGACCCGCGAGATGACGCAGCCCCTGATCGGAAACGGCCGTGTTGTCGAGACGCAGCTCGCGCAAGCCCCGCAACCCGGCCACGTACTGAAGGCCAAGGTCACCCACCTCCGTCGCTCCCAGGTCGAGTTTTCGCAAATCCGGAAGATTCTTCAGATGAGCCAACTCCGTGTCGCTCATGGCCGTCGAGAGCAGTGAGAGCGAAACCAGCCTGCCTGCTTGAAGGGAGGCTTCCCCGCCCCACTTCCGAACCCAAGCAGCCACCGACTCGTCGTCGCCGTCCACGGGAGGTTCCGGATTCTGACTGAGTCGCGGCGGCCGGAGAGAGACGTCAAGGAAGACGACTCGGGCACTCGGCAACGCCGCCCGCAGCCGCTCTACGCCCGCTTGGGTGACCCGCGTGTAGCGCAAATCGATTTCCCGAAGGCTGGTCCACCCGTGCAGCTTCACCAGACCCGCATTGCCGATCTTCGTTCGATAGAGATTCAACTCCTCGATCGCTGTAAGTCCCTGCAAGTAGTCGAGCCCCTCGTCGGTCAGTCCCGTCCCCATCAGATTGAGCTTGCGCAAACCCCTGAGACTGCGCAGATTCACGAGCCCCGTGTCGCTGAGATTCGTCCCGTGCAGGTCGAGCTCGATCAATCCCGAGAGGCCAGCCAGCGCGGCTGCTCCTTCATCCGTAATGAATGTGTCTCCCAGGCGTAGTCTTCTGAGCGTCTTCAGATCGGCGATCGCGCTCAGCCCCTCGTCATCGAGCTGAGAAAGAGTGACATCCAATGACTCCAGCCGCCGAAAGGGCGCCAAGGCATGACCCTTCACTGCCGTCTGCCGAAGAACCAACTCCCGCAAGTCCGTCAGTTCGCCGATTGCTTCCAGGCCCTCATCCTTGAACCGGATGTTGTCCAGAAAGTGGTAGCTGAAAGTCAGCTTTTGCAGCGTATGGATGCCGGAAAGATGTCCCAATTCGCGGCTGAGTTGCTTGCCGCCGTCGGCATTCCTGTTCCAGATGGGCCCGGGAAGATGGAGCGTCTTCAGCCGCGACAGCCCTTTGAGGCGCGCCAAGTCCTCCGGAACGACATTCGTTCCAACGAGATCGATTCCGGTCAACCAGACATCGGACAGCGGGAGGTTGTCGGTGTTACGAACCCAGCCTGACGAGCTTTCCACCTCGACCCCGCCACCCATCGCCAGAGCCCACTCGGCGACGCCCCGGTCAACTTCAGCCGCACCCGAAACGCTTGACGAAAGCAAGGCGGCCAACGCTGGAACCAGTAGCCGGCACACGCGATCTGCGAGAAAACCCGTCACCAGAAACCTGCCGGAATTGTATCAGCCCCCCCAGTTCACCCTCCCAGCCTGCATTTCTCACCACCCGACGGCCGAAGCACGCCATACGACCGCCAGGACTTCGTTGCGCTTGCTTGCCGTGCTCAAC